>NCDW01000184.1 GCA_002280395.1 Flavobacteriales bacterium 32-35-8 | reverse complement strand
AAATCCCTGATTTCTAATATGTTGTTTCTTGAAAATAAAGAAATTTACATATTAAAAAATTAATTCGCTGAAAAACAGCAGGATAGAGCAGGATGCTAATAAAATGTTAAAGAAATAGTTTTGACTTAACTAACCATTAACCTCAACCATATGAAAAAAAGCCATTAAACCCTTGTGGTTGCCTTTTAATTATTTAAAACCACTCGCTAATAATTAAAAATCTACAGCAACCTGTTATTCCTAATCTGGAGTAACAAAATCTTAAAAAAATATTGTCTTTTTTTAAGCGACTAGCCATTAACCATTATTATTTTATGAAAAAACAATTACTCTTTGAGTCTAAATCGTTTCTTTTTCAAAAGATGCTTTTAAGACTTACTTTTTTTGCTTTTTTGAGTTTTTTAACAACTCAAACCACGTTTGCTCAACAATGGACTATTTTAGGAAATGAAAACCAAGTATCCTCTGTTGCTTCTACTTACACTTCTATCGCGGCTTTGAATAATGTTCCTTATGTTGTATATAGAGAAGGTACTATTGCAAAAGTAAAAAAGAGAAACACTGCAACAGCTGCTTGGGAACAGCTTGGCAATGATATTGGTACTAATCTCACCTATACAAGGATATATGTGGACAAAGCCAATAACCTTTTTGTTACTTATGTTGATGCTTCTAACGGAAATAAACTAGCTGTAAAAGTATATAACGAAAGTAGTCAGATTTGGGAGCCAATAAATGGGGACGCAAACAATCTTTACGTTTCTACGGGTTCAGTTACCAACAATGTAGGGCAATATAGTTCAACACCACGTAGTTCGTTAGCATTTGATTCAGACAACAACCCATACATCGCTTTTGGAGATGGTGCTAATCTGACTCCTTATGTAAAGAAATTTGACGGTACTTCATGGGTAACTGTAGGTTCAGCACCTGTTAATGCCGCAGCAAAGGCAGTGGCAGTAAGCTTGGTCATCGATGAAGCAGACACTCCTTGGTTAACGTTTTGTAGCCTTGCTACACCTACTACTTCTACCGGAACTATGGTTCTTTACCAATACAATAGTGGTACTTGGAATTCTATTGCTCCAACTGTTACTGCGGGTATTCGTCATACCAGCATGGAGCTTAATTCAGCGGGTAATTTGGTAATTGTCTATTTCAATACTGCTGATACCAATAGAGCCACATCTATTGTTTACAACAAGGCTACAGCTACTTGGAGTCCTACCACCCGAATAGGTTCTAGGGACTCCCCAAGTTTAAGTCTAATAAAAGATGTATCTGGAAACCTATATTGCTCTTTTATTGACAATGTTAGCAGTACCCCAACCTACTCCGCACGTGTCTTTAAACAGGCAGCGGGTGCTACGACTTGGGTTGAAATGAAAGACCCTACTGTAGCGCGAGGTATCGACGAACCTGTGGGTAATCTAACTATTGCCGCAGGAAGCGAATATCCTTTTGTAGTATATACAAAAAACAATTCCAGTAGTATTAGTACTCCTATCGTTAGAATGTACACCCCACCTCCTCCTCCAGCAGTACTCAGTACTCTGACAGTAACTAATATTACCACTACTACTGCAGAAACTGGTGGAAATATTACTTCTGATGGTGGAACAGCCATCACAGAAAGAGGGATTGTTTACAATACCAGTGGAAATCCAACAACGGCGAATACTAAGGTTGTAGCTTCTAGTGCCGGTTCAGGTTCATATAATGTAACTATTCCCAATCTAAACCCGGCTACTTTGTATTATATAAGAGCATACGCTATTAACAGCGCTGGAACCTCTTATGGTGACAATATACGTTTAAATACTCTTGCATTACCTGATGCAGTGGTGACTACACCAAAACAAATGGAATTCCTAAATCGTGGAGTGGTTGCGTTGCGTAAATCGAGCAGTCAGGTATTTATTAGCTGGCGTTTGTTGGGTAATGATCCTTCTGGCATTGCCTTTAATATTTATCGTGATAATGTAAAACTAAATACAACACCTATCACCAATTCAACAAACTTTCTGGACAATACTGCCGTTAATGGTACTTATACTGTGAAAGCAGTAAACAACAATACCGAAGGAGCAGCTTCTACCCCAGTTTCGGTTTGGGCAAACAATCAATTATCTATTCCTTTACAAATTCCTCCTGGAGGAACTACACCTGATGGAAAAGCCTATACTTATACGGCCAATGATGCCAGTGTAGGAGATGTTGACGGTGATGGAGAATATGAAGTTTTCTTGAAATGGGAACCTACTGTTGCTAATCATAACTCAGGAGGTTATAGCGGAAACCAAATCTTTGATTGTTATAAATTGGATGGAACCAAATTATGGCGAATTGATCTAGGAATCAATATGAATGGAGGGCCACATTTTAATCCGTTTATGGTTTATGATTTTGATGGAGATGGCAAAGCTGAAATCATTCTAAAAACTGCCGATGGTACTATTGATGGAACAGGAACGGTTATTGGTAATGCTACTGTTGATTACCGAAATACTTCGGGATGGGTACAACAGGGACCGGAGTTTCTAACAGTATTCAATGGTTTAACAGGTGCTGCCATGGCTAGCACTACTTACCAGCCAGCTAGAGTAAATACTTCCGATTGGGGAGACAGTTATGGTAACCGTCAGGATCGTTTTGTTTCTGCTGTGGCTTACCTTGATGGTGCTCGTCCGAGTATTGTTGTTGGGCGTGGATATTATGATAAATTAGTTCGTGCAGCTTATGACTGGCGCGACGGTCAATTGACCTTGCGTTGGATTTTTGACAGTAAAGACCCGAGTGATCCTGCTAATAATGCTTACTCAAGCCAAGGAAATCATCAGATGACTGTTGGAGATGTTGATGGTGATGGGAAAGACGAAATTATCAATGGTTCTAGTGCTATTAACGATAATGGTAAACGTCTATGGACTTATGGTCAAGGACATGGAGATGCTTTGCACATGTCTGATATGGATCCAGATCGACCAGGTCAGGAAATCTGGCAATGTCTGGAGTCTCCTGGGCAATACAGCCCATTTGGTATTCGACTTAATGATGCTAAAACTGGAGCAATGATTTTTGGTGTACCAACAACAGGTGATGTGGGACGTGCTTTAGCAGCCGATATTGATCCTAACCACAGAGGTTATGAGATGTGGAGTTCTTCTGGAAATCTTTATAATGTTCAGGATGGAGAAATTGGAACAGCTAAACCTACGGGAGGTAGTCAAGCTGTTAATCACTTAGTATGGTGGGATGGAGATTTAGGTCGTGAAGTACTAGATGGTACTATTATGGACAAATGGAATCCTGTGACAAAATCACTGAATCGTTTGTTTACTATATACCAAGCAGCTCCAGTTTCGTCAAACAACGACACTAAAAAGAATCCGGCTCTTACTGCTGATATATTTGGCGATTGGAGAGAGGAAATCATCTTACGTCGTGGCGATAATACCGCATTGATTATTTTTACTACTAATATTCCAACAGAAAAAAGAATTTATACCTTGATGCATGATCCGCAATATCGTACTGCTATAGCTTGGCAAAATTCAGGATATAACCAGCCTCCTCACCCAAGTTTTTTTCTTGGTTATGACATGGCTGAAGCGCCAACTCCTAATATTGAGGTAAAATACATCTCGGCACCAGAGGTTATGAATACAACTAAAAATACACGTATTGATGGATGTGATGCAGTTGTAGAATATGTTGCTGAAGCTTCAGGTTTTCCAATACCAAGTTATACTTATGCTTTATCTGGGGCTACTAAGGCTTCAGGAACAGGAACAGGTTCTGGTAGTGTATTTAATAAAGGAGTTACAAATGTAACCGTTACGGCTAGCAACACATCAGGGTCTGTTAACTACAGTTTTGAAGTTTCAGTAATAGATTCAATTGCACCTGTTTTAACAACTCCAGTTGCTCAAGTTCTATGCTACAATGAGACGTATAGTATTCCTGCTTTGGTAGCGTATGACAATTGCGAAATAGCTTCAGTTATCTATGACATTACAGGAGCTACTGAAAGAAGTGGTTCTGGTACAGATGCAAGCGGAAATTTCAATGTGGGCAAATCTACGATTACTTGGACGGTAGCTGATGTTAATAATAATCAAACTATTGATACTACTACGGTAACTGTAAATACTCCTTTAGTTGTGAGTATTACTGATGTATATGCTATGAATCCAAGTATTGATTTGGTTAATACGTTATATCATGGTTATGGGCCAAGTACTCTCGTTTTAAGTACAATTGCTGAAGGTGGTACAGGAAGTAATAGCTACTCATGGAATACGGGTGAAACAAGTTCCTCTATCAATATAAGTAGTGCAGGGATTTACACTGTAACTGTAACAGATGCTCAAGGTTGTTCGAGTGAAGCTTCAATAGTGATTAATATGTTGGATGTTAGCTGTGGAAATAAAAGTGATAAGGTTGTGATTTGTCATAATGGAGTTGATCTTTGTGTAGCTTCAGCTGCTGTGCAGGCTCATTTAGATCACGGATGCAAATTAGGATCTTGTGCGGCTCAAGAGTCAACAGTTGAAGTATTAGCGTATCCTAACCCTACGGCTGGACAATTTACGGTTCAACTTAGTGGTTATAAATCGTCTAAAGCAAATGTTGTGATAATGAATACAGTTGGGCAAGTTTTAATGCAAAAAGAAGTTAGTTTGGTAGATGGTAAGCAAACTGTTTCATGTAATATTTCTAATCATGCAAGAGGTTTATATCTTCTGAAAGTACTTAGTGCAGATGGAGAGAAAAATTTAAAAATAGTACTCGAATAATAATCACACAATAGTTTTATTGATGTTAAAAAAAATGTCCGAGAAGTGATTTTCGGACATTTTTTATGCTTAAAATTTATCGTTTACTTTTGTTTTGAGATATAGTGGGATTTTAAACCACCATCAAATTGCAACCACGAATATCCGAATTATCAAAACGACCTAATACTTCGAAAGAGCTGTTGGAATGTTTTTTGCCTAAATCTTGTGTTGCGATAAAAGAGCATGAATTGATATTAGCCAAATCGATTACGTTGATTCCTCCTGTTTTTCCTTGCGAAATATAAGTTAATGCATCTTCGGTATCACGAATGAGGATTTGCATCCAAGAAGGGCATTCAAATACGCCATTTTCTAACGAATAAGCTTGAGAAAGTAATTCGGTCATGCCGTATTCTGAATGGATAGCCGAAACACCAAATCCATTACATAAAACTTCGTGTAATTCTTCGCGAAT
>NCDW01000183.1 GCA_002280395.1 Flavobacteriales bacterium 32-35-8 | reverse complement strand
TAACAATACCAAATTGAATCATCCATACTGAGCTTTTTAAACTAGTAATTACCATTATTTAGAAGATGAAGTAACAGAAAGAATTTTAACACAGGAAGCGTTTTATCATATACTATTTGTAATCGATAAAGATACTTTTCCCAAGCAGCAACTGGCTTGTAAATCTGTCACGGAGATTTATATATTAAAGGCAAGACGTATGTAACCCAAGTCTGTTACATAGAGTACTACCAAGGTTTGTTATAGAGATTATTGAACACCTATTAGGATAGATATCCATTTGGGGGAGCAATAAAATAAAAAGGGAAGTTGATAACTTCCCTTGACACTATTTACTTTTAATTTAAGACTTTCCTAAAATCCTGAACATACCAGTTCCGCAAGTAGGGCATTTACCTTTCATTGCTTTTCTGCCATTTTTCATGGTTACTTCTTCAGCAGCCTTGATTTCTTTTTTGTCTTTACATTTTACACAATATCCTTCCATAATAAATATTTTGACTTTGGTTTGATTAAACTATATTTAAATATAGTTTTAATTTACAAGACAACAAATAAAAACCAAGAAAAATCATTTTTTCTCCTCTTTTTTAGTGTAATGTGACTCTTTATATGGGTTTTTATATAATTGAACCAAGAATATGCTAAAGCAAATTGAGATATAATTCTAAATTGATAAAACTTTTGTATTAGTAAAAACCGATTCTATTAAAAACAAAAAAGCTCTAATAATTAGAGCTTTTTAAATATTACCTATATAAAGGTTAAATTTTTGAATTTTTAAAATTCCCATCAACCAATCTCCAAATGTTAAGTGGATTTTCATTTTTCAATTCGTTTGGCAAAATGGCATTAGGATAGTTTTGAAAACAAACTGGTCTAACAAAACGCTTTATAGCTCCTGTACCTACCGATGTTGATTGTGGTGCAGTTGTTGAAGGATATGGCCCTCCGTGAACCATAGAATGGCAAACTTCTACACCTGTTGGATATCCATTAACAATAATTCTTCCAACTTTCTTTGGCAAAATATCAAACAACTCTTTATAGTCCTCTAAATCTTTATCTGTTCCAAAAACGGTCGCTGTTAGATGTCCTGATAAATTTTTAGCGGCTTCAATAATTTCACTTTTTGAATTAGCCTCAACCAAAACACTTGAAGGCCCAAAGTTCTCTTCCGATAAATCTTCATGTTGGTTGAAATTCTCTATGGATGTTTTAAACACTCTTGGAGTCCCGGCGTTTGGTGAATCTCCATTCAATCCAACCGAAAACTCTTCTACATTTCCTGCCCCTAAGGTTCTTTCAATACCTTTATCGTAAGCCTTTTTAATTTCTGGAGTCAACATAACCCCCGCTGGCGACTCACTTATTTTAAGTTTTAATTGGTTATAGAATTTACTAAGGTCATCCGATTTTTGAACAAATGACAATCCAGGGTTGGTACAAAATTGTCCTACTCCCAACGTAATAGATCCTGCCATACCTGCAGCAATCTCTTCGCCTTTTTCTTTTAATGCCTCTGGCAAAATAAAAACCGGATTCGTACTGCCCATTTCAGCAAATACAGGAATAGGTTCTGGGCGTGCATTTGCGTAATCAAATAAGGCTTTACCTCCACCATAAGATCCTGTAAATCCAACTGCTTTAACACCTGGGTGCTTAACCAAAGCTTCTCCTACAAATCTTGCATTTCCAAGAATTAAGGAAAATGTTCCTTTTGGCATACCACAAATATCTATGGCTTTTGCAACAGCATCAGCAACCATTTTAGATGTTCCTGGATGTGCTTTATGACCTTTTACAATAACAGGGCAACCTGCGGCTAAGGCTGATGCCGTATCGCCTCCAGCTGTTGAAAATGCTAAAGGGAAATTACTAGCTCCAAAAACTACCACTGGTCCTAATGGCACTAACATATGTCTAATGTCTGCCTTAGGTAATGGGGCTCTATCAGGTATGGCGGTATCAATTCTTGCATCAACCCAAGATCCTTCTCTTACCAATGATGCGAATAATTTTAACTGACCCATGGTACGGCCTCTTTCTCCTTGTAATCTGGCTATAGGAAGACCTGTTTCTAAATGACATCTTTCTAAAAGTGCATCTCCTAAGTTTAATATTTCATCTGCTATTGTATCTAAAAAATCAGCTTTTTTATTATTATCTACTTTTTTATAAATATCAAAAGCTGCCGTAGCCATATTTACAACCGAATCTATATGCTCTAAGGTTGCATTTTCAAATGATCCTTCTAACTCCTCATTAGTGGCCGCGTTTATTGCGTAAAATGTACTTTGGTTACTCATTTATTTCAGTTTTATATTAGTTTATGTTTCTGCTTATTTATTATGAAATCAAAATATTACAATTCCATTTCTTTATTAATTTATCTGAAATTGAAATTTTGAAAGAGGTTAAAAATACAAAAAATTATATTGAATAGTAGCCATATTGAATAGTTTAAAGTTTAATTAACTTTTAACAAATTTGATTGCATACGACAATATATAAGATTGAAGCTACATCTTATTTTTACTTCTGGCTCGAATGACAGACACTTATTATTACCGTTATAAAACAAAAAAAGCATCACAATTTTCCATGAAGAAAGAAGTAAAGATTTCTATTAAATTTCAAATCAACTAGATTTAAGAGACTTTAAAGCAACACAACAATGTTGGCATAGAACTATGATGCGTTAGACCTTACTTGTTTTTTATGCTTTTTCCCGTGACCCTTCCCTTTTTTTGAACTAGCTCTGTTTTTTAACTGGTGAAACTCCGAAGAACCGGGTTTTATCCCAAGCTGTTTAGCTATAACGCCCCAACCTTTTGATTTATGTTTCCTATAAACAATTAAAACATTATCCAATGAAACCCTTGTTATTCTAGAGATTTCTAAAGCCAAATATATTTCACCAGGAACCATTCCTAAATTTACGCCCATATAATCAAGTTTCTTATCTGAGACATTATAAGATAATGTCATGTCTGTTCTAAAAGAACTCAAATCTTTACGGGCCTGAGTGTTTATTATATTTAAATCAGCATCTAACTGTACATTGCCACTATTAAAGGAAATCTGAGCTGAAACTAAATAAAAATTGAATATAAAAACGAATAAAAATAGGTGTTTCATAGGGTCATCATTTGGGGTTAACACATTCTAATGTACGATTATATTTTGATTTTAGTTTAAATGTCAAGCCTTTTTGTAGTCATTATTTCATCAAGAAGTGTTTATTTAAATCCCTAAGCATCTAATAAATTCAGCCTAGGGATAATTAGAATGCGTCTGCTAAACTACTAGGATACAAAAAATCCAATTTTTCAGCAGATTAAAGAAAAAAACTGACTTTTATATATCAAAACAACTGATTATCGGATAAATAGCAAACAACAATCTAAATTTATTACATTTATTTTCTGTCATTTAGCGACTGGTTAATAGCGGTTTAGTTTAATCTAATCAATCAGCTATGCTAAAAAAAACATTATTGTTTTCAAACAAATGTTCCATTACTTCAAAATTGGAACAGCTTGTTATAAATTCTGAAAACACCAACAAAACCATTCCCATTGAAGACATCGGTTTTATTGTCATTGATAACCCCGAGATTTACATAAGCATTCATGCACTAAATTTGCTTGTTGAAAATAATGCATCTATAATTATTTGTAATAACTCGCACCTACCAAACGGCATGTTTTTAAATTTGAATAGCCACCACACTCAACAAGAAGTATTTAAAAACCAAATAGAATCTAGTGTGCCCTTAAAAAAACAATTATGGCAACAAACCATTGTTGAAAAAATTAAAAATCAAGGTCTCTTATTAGAGAAAATAACATCCAACAAAAATAATTTTGAATACTTGGCAAGTAAAGTATTGAGTGGCGATACCTCAAATATGGAAGGTGTTGCAGCCAATTTTTATTGGAAATCTTTTTTTGAGATGGATTTTAAACGCGAACGTTTTGGCAATTATCCAAATAACTTTCTAAATTATGGTTATGCTATTTTGCGAGCCGCAACTGCCAGAGCGTTGTCTGGAAGCGGATTGCTCAATACTTTAGGGATTCATCATAAAAGCAAATACAATGCTTTTGCTTTGGCAGATGATATTATGGAACCTTTCAGACCCATTGTTGACGAGGCTGTAAATCATGTTATGCAGCATTATGACGAACAGGATTTAACCACTGAAATAAAAGCAGAACTACTACAAATATTAACCCGAACCGTTTATTTTAAAACCGAAAAAAGTCCTTTAATGGTGGCTTTGCAAAAAACCGCCAGTTCATTACAGCAATGCTATAGTGGCGAACGCAAAAAAATAAAATATCCAAAATTATGGAACTAAATGGTTACAGACTTATGTGGTTATTTGTATTTTTTGATTTACCAACCGATACGGCAAAAGACCGCAAAAATGCTGCAGGTTTTAGAAAAAACATCATGAAAGATGGGTTCACCATGATGCAATATTCTGTTTACATGCGCCACTGTGCCAGTAGCGAAAGTGCCGATGTACATGAAAAACGCCTGAAAAAATTACTGCCTCCGCTAGGAAAAGTAAGCGTTTTACGAATAACCGATAAACAGTTTGGTAATATTATGAATTTTTGGGGACGCTCTGAAGTACCCAAAGAACCTCAACCCACACAATTGGAATTGTTTTAGAATAATTAAAAGAACACATCGGAAGCCCACTTTTCTGGATTCAAATCTATATAATTGGAAATATTATTATAGGCTCTTTCTGTTTTGATGATATGGTCGTGAAATGAGCGTTGCCAAGCAAAATCTAAAAACCCTGAATCATGAATTAATTTAGAAGATGTGGTTTTCAAGGCGCCTACCAAACTAGATAACGATTTTATTTTTACATCGTCATCTTTAACCTTTAAGCTATCAATTTCAATGATAATATGAATATGATTTGGCATGACAACATAATTATGGATTTCAACATATTTATATTGCTCCTGCAACCAATGGATCCTTTCTTCAAAAATTAATCCATAGGCATTTAATTGCATTGAAATATTATCATTGGATTGATTTTCTTCTGGATTATTATTCTCTGGATTCCGTACGGACAGGTCGCGACCTGTCCCAACCAAGCGACCCGCTCCAACTGCACCCAAACAACAAACCCTATTTTTCACACAAATCGTGATGAAATATAAATTATCTTTTGAATAATCATATCCCTTTAACCGATTTCGCTTTCTATTCTTCATTATAATTTTATTAATAATTTTTATCCTCGCACGTACGGGCAGGTCGCGACCTGCCCCAACCGAAAATCA
>NCDW01000182.1 GCA_002280395.1 Flavobacteriales bacterium 32-35-8 | reverse complement strand
ACATCAAGCCTAATTCATCCGATATGGATTTACAAATATTTGTAAAACGTCTTTATAAAACAGTTACAGATAGCATGTCTTTAGGTGTTGGCATTGCAGCGCCTCAAGTGGGTATTTTGAAGAACATTATTTGGGTGCAACGATTTGATAAAGAAGATTTCCCTTTTGAGGTATACTTAAATCCAAAGATAATTTCTTATTCTGAAAAAAAGCAAGTCCGCAGAGAAGGTTGTCTTTCCATTCCAAATCGTTCAGATACTTTAAGTACCCGCGCCTACTCCATTTTATTGGAATATGATACTATGGAAGCCAAACACATCACTGAAACGGTGGAAGACTTTACCGCGATTATTTTTCAGCATGAAATAGATCACCTAAACGGTATTCTTTATACAGACCACCTCAACAAGGAAATTTCAGATGCTAAAAAGAATTGAAACTACTGCTTCTTCAACTCTAATTTTTCAGCAAAATAATCACAAAAATCTTTCATGGTAGCTGTCATTTTTTCATCTTGGGTAGCCCTATTGAATGTATCGCTCATGCCTACCAAGATTTGATGAAAAAATATTTTCATGTCATCAACAGGCATATCTTTGGTCCATAAATCAATTCTCAATGTTTCTTTTGCTTTTCCATCCCAAACAGAAAGCATCATGGCTTTAGCTTCTTCATTGGTGATGCCTCCATCTTCAGCCGTCCATTGCAATTTTTCCGGCACTCGGTTTTCATCAAGAGTTACTGTTAGTTCTATTTTAGATTTAATTTTTTCAGACATTATTTACGTGGTTTAAACTTTGAATTATTAAATATTTCTTCGGTGCTAGCATCAAACATGTTTACTAAGGACACGTCGTTTTGTTCCATGTAAGCCCTTACTATTTGCCAACCTATATACTGCCCTAATTTGTCGGGCGATTCGGTGTCTATTTCTTCTAAATAAAACTTAGTAAACGGTGCGTCGATAATGAATCTACCCGGCAATTTAGAATCGGTACTATACAACAACTCTCTTTCAACAAGATACCGCCAAATATAACTTTCATTGGCAATGGCCCAATCCAATTCTTCTTGAGTATAGGCAATTCGCTCTGCCTCGGTTTTAAATGGAATCATGATATCTTTAAAGTAAAGCAATTTCCCATGATAAATCATTTCATCCAACAAGGTCTTATGCTGCGGATGGTAAATATATTTTTGTGCGTATTGATTAGCCATATCTACCACAATTTGTTCTTTACTCATATCGGCAGCAATGTATTGCTGAATGCCTTGATAAAATTCATGATCGCTTCCTAAATAAGTGTCTAAAGAAATAACAACGATGGTATCCGTTACAATTATTTTGTTCCTGTAATCCACATCACTGGTTGTGGTAATAATTCTTGGCGTTTTAAATTCTGGAAAATAATATTTTAAATGATTGAATAACGACTCTATCTCCCGTTTGGTGTCATCCATTTTCGGAAATGCCTTTTCAACCTCAAAAAACAATTGTTTCTGCAAGGTATCATTCATTTTATCAATCCAAAATGTGTCACTATACTTTGTTGAAAACATAAAAGGATAAGCTGTTTGCAGTTTTTTCAAATCGCTTGCCGAAGATTCAGAAAACAATTTATCAAATCGTTCTATATCTAACTCAATCCCAATATTGGCAATCTCTTTTTCTAATTTATCATCCTTTTTGCAGGATATTATAACTATTGCAATAACAAATAGATACAATAATCGGTTTAAACAAAACTTAAACGGCATAAATTTTTATTAATTGAGTGTTTGGTTTATTTTTGTTTACAAATGTACTATTCTTGAATTTAAATTCATTTAATATGCAAACAGAAAAAGTTACAAATCATATTGTAAATTGGTTAAAGGATTATGCTGCCAAAGCTGGTGTAAACGGATTCGTCATTGGAATTTCTGGAGGCATCGATTCAGCCGTTACCTCGACACTATGTGCAAAAACAGGATTAAAGGTATTATGCTTAGAAATGCCCATACACCAAGCACCAAGCCATGTAACCAGAGCCCAAGAACATATTAAACAATTAAAAGAGAGGTTTAGTAACGTAAGTGATATCCACACTAATTTGACACCTGTTTTTGAGGCCTTTAAAGCTGAAATGATTTTTGATGGTGATCAGGCCACCATAGATATGGCACTAGCAAACACTAGGGCCCGTTTACGAATGACCACTCTTTACTATTATGCGGGACTATACAGGTTGTTAGTAGCGGGGACTGGCAACAAAGTTGAGGATTTTGGTGTTGGTTTTTATACAAAATATGGAGATGGCGGTGTTGATTTGAGTCCGATTGCAGACTTGCTAAAATCCCAAGTTTACGAGCTTGGAACGTATTTAAAAATCCCGGATTCTATATTAAAAGCTGTCCCCAGCGATGGCCTGTTTGGAGATGCCAGAAGTGATGAAGATCAAATAGGAGCTTCGTACCCAGAGTTGGAATGGGCTATGGGCATGGATGAAAAAGGAAAGACCCCTGACGACTTTTCAGGTAGGGAAAAAGAGGTCCTTAAAATTTACAAGCGATTCAACAATGCCAACAAGCATAAAATGCTTCCTATTCCAATTTGTAACATTCTTAAAGAAATGTTATAATTTTTGTTGCATTTATAAAAAATTCTTACATTTGCTACTTAGGAAACTCTCTCCGTTATGATTCTCTCATTAAAAAATTCATGACAATCTAAAAAACCTAAAAAATATGATAAAATTATTAATAGCAGATCCACACCCTATCGTGAGAAAAGGTCTTGAGCATTTATTTTCTAGCTCTTCTAACATCAAAATTGTTGGTAGTGTAGATAATGGCACTGACCTTCTTGAATTTTTGAAAAAAGAATCCGTAGACATTGTTTTGTCTGAAATTGATTTACCCAAACTTAATGGGTTAACAGTTTTAAGATATTTAAAAACTGACTACCCAAATGTTAAAGCAGTTATGTTTAGCTCTCAACCAGAAGAAGTTTATGGCTTAAATGCCATAAAAGCTGGAGCCTTAGGCTACATTTCTAAAACTGTAAACATCATTACAATTAACGAAGCCCTTATGAAAGTACATGAAGGCGGTGTTCATTTGAGTAATGAACTAACACAACAGTTAGCTTTTGGTAGTAGAGTTAATAAATCTGGTTCGTTTTTCAAAAAACTATCAACCAGAGAAACTGAAGTTTTAAAACTTTTAGCTATCGGAAAGAAAAACAAAGAAGTTTCGAAAGAACTTAACATTAACGAAAAAACAGTGAGCACCTACAAAGCACGCTTAATGAGAAAACTAAAAGTAACCAATATGGTTGATTTGGTTAATCAAGCGAAGCTGATGGACTCATAGTACTCTATTGAGTTTTCTAGATAAAAGCATTTTTAATCCAGAATAGTCTTTGACTTCCTCGAGAACACTTCTGTTAATTTCAGATTTATTTCTCAACGTTTCCTGTTGAAATTCAAGGACTTTCTGATCAATTAAAAAACATCTCAAACTCAATATAGTTTCACTGACTAATTGGGCAACGCTGGAAGTTTTATCTTTTGGATAAATATTCATGCGTTGCCAATTATCTAAACTGTAGCGCTCGTCTTCCATTAAGATAGTCGTTATTTCATTACCCATATCGGCATCTACAATATTTACAAATGTTTTAAGTTCGAAATCGGGATCCTGATTTAAAGCATCAATAATGGTATAATATAAGGTTTTAAACTGCGGATTTGAAAACTCCATTTCATCTTCCTGTAAATCTAAAAACACTTTTTCATACACTTTTGCTGTTTGTTTTATAGGCTCTAAAACCAATTCCCCTTTATCGTTTTCCTTTAACACCAAATCTTCAAAATCTTCGGTTTTATTTCCATAAAGCAATAATACTTCTATAATTTTTCGTTCCAGCACATATTGAACATCCACTTTTTTTATAAGTTGTTGGTTTTTTATAACATCAAAAACCTTTTGTTCTGCTTTAAACTGCGTATTAGCTTCTTGAAAATCCTTTTTGTTAATTTGTGCCAATGTGCTGAACAAAACCGCTTCGCTTATGTCCATAATCCTAGCACACTCTTGAATATAGATTTCCTTTTTAATACGATCTGGAATTTTAGAAATACTATTTACAATATCCCTAACCGTCTCCGCTTTTTTTATGGGGTCATTTTTAGAATCTTCAAACAATATAGAGGCCTTGAATTGAATAAAATCCTTGGCATTCTCCTCTAGATACAAAGACAATTGCTCTAAGGTATTTTTTTTTGCAAAACTATCGGGGTCTTCACCCTCGGGGAACGTACAAACCTTCACGTTCATGCCTTGTTCTAAAATCAAATCAATCCCACGAATGGAAGCTCGCATGCCGGCCGCATCCCCATCAAATAGTACGGTTATATTTTTGGTAAGTCTGTTAATTAATCTAATCTGTTCTGCCGTTAATGCCGTGCCTGAGGAGGCTACCACATTTTTAATCCCTGTTTGGTGAAACTGGATGACATCGGTATATCCTTCAACCAAAAAACAATTATCTTCTTTCGCTATGCTTTGTTTGGCGTGAAAAACACCATACAGCACATTACTTTTATGATATACCTCGCTCTCGGGAGAGTTTACATATTTAGCGGCCTTTTTGTCGTTTGTTAATATACGTCCACCAAAGCCTAACACGCGACCGCTCATGCTTTTTATAGGAAACATGACACGACCTTTAAACCTATCAAACCGTTTATCGTCTTTGACTATGGTAAGCCCTGTTTTTTCTAAATAATCAATATTATAACCTTGTTTTAAAGCTTCGTCTGTAAACGCTTGCCATGCATCCAAAGAGTAACCTAAGTCAAATTTTTTGATGGTATCTTCGGTAAAACCACGTTCTTTAAAATAACTAAGGCCAATAGATTTTCCTTGATCAGTCTTATGCAGTATTTTTTGAAAATAGGTATTTGCAAACTCATTCACCAAATACAAACTTTCGCGTTCATTGGCATGCTCTTTTTGCTCATTACTCTGTTCGGTTTCTTCTATCTCGAGATTGTATTTTTTAGCAAGATATTTAATGGCCTCAGGGTAGGTAAAATGTTCATGCTCCATTAAAAATGCCACTACGTTGCCACCTTTTCCGCTACTGAAATCCTTCCAAATTTGCTTTACGGGAGATACCATAAAACTTGGCGAACGCTCATCACTAAACGGACTTAACCCTTTAAAGTTACTACCCGATTTTTTAAGTTGCACAAAATCGCCAATAACCTCCTCTACCCGAGCGGTTTCAAACACTAAATCTATGGATGCTGGTGATATCAAAAAATGAGTGATTTTTTAAGATTTGTAAATGTAATACAAACAAATTCATTATTGAAATTTAA
>NCDW01000181.1 GCA_002280395.1 Flavobacteriales bacterium 32-35-8 | reverse complement strand
CTATGAACCAACTTATGAATATAATGGCTACCAACCCTAATTTGTTGAACCATTTCCACTCGGCAAATTTTAAATGGCCATACCAAGCCATCACCATAAATGTGTTGCTTAAAACTAAAAGCGCAATGGTTAAAAGTCCCTTCATATAAACTAATGTTAAAAAAATGAAAACTAAATTAGTGTATTTTTTTGATTGTCTTAATTTTGAAAAAAAATAAAATGTATGCAACTCGTTTTTGCCACGAATAATCCCAATAAAATAAAAGAAGTACAAGAATTAATACCAAAACACATTAAACTCTTAAGTTTAGAAGATATTGGATGTTTTGAGGAAATTCCCGAAACCCAAAATTCCATAAAAGGCAATGCCATACAAAAAGCAGAATTCATAAAAATCCACTATGGTTATGATTGTTTTGCTGATGATACAGGACTGGAAGTTGATGCCCTAAACGGCGAACCTGGGATCTACTCTGCACGCTATGCTGGCGAACAACGTAATGCAGAAGATAATATGAATGCTTTATTATATGCTTTAAAAGACAGCGCTGATAGAAAAGCCCACTTTAAAACCGTTATTGCATTAGAAATCAATAACCAACATCATGTATTTACAGGTATTTGTGAAGGTGAAATAACCACAAACAAACAAGGAGAAAATGGTTTTGGTTACGACCCCATTTTTAAACCCAATGGATACCAAAAAACATTTGCCGAAATGGATTTAAAACTTAAAAATACCATTGGGCACCGTGGTAAAGCCGTATCTCAGCTAATTGAATTTTTAAATTCCTAGAACTTAAAAATTAAATTACAAAAAACAAAAAAGCGAGTTGTTAGTTAATATTCTTTACACTACTTTTAGTCTATGACAGAGGAAGACATAGAAAAAGAAAATGCTGCCATTACCAAAGCCTACAAAGAGTTATTGAGCGTTAGCTATACCACACTAACGGATGATGATAAAAAATTAATACGAAAGGCTTTTGAGATTGCAGTTGACGGACATAAAAACCAACGCCGAAAATCTGGTGAAGCTTATATATTTCACCCTATTGCCGTTGCAAAAATTGTTGCCCAAGAAATTGGTTTGGATGCAACATCTATTGCGGCTGCCTTACTTCATGATGTTGTAGAAGATAGCCCTGATTATGATATAGAAGATATTGAAAGGCTTTTTGGGGAAACCGTTGCTAAAATTGTTAGTGGACTTACCAAGATTTCGTCGTTAAGCAAAGAGCAAGACATGGATGTGTCTCTACAAGCTGAAAACTTCCGTAAAATGCTTCTTACCATGAATGATGATGTACGCGTTATCATCATAAAAATTGCAGATAGACTTCACAATATGCAAACCATGGACTCGATGCGTGAGGACAAACAAATTAAAATCGCATCAGAAACCATGTATATTTATGCCCCTTTGGCACATAGAATTGGGCTTTACAATATAAAAACAGAACTCGAAGATTTGGGCTTGAAATATTTAGAGCCAGACACTTACAATGATATTCTTTTCAAAACTAAAGAAAGCAAGGAAGAACAAGACCTGTATATAAAAGAGTTTAGTGATGTTATAAAAAAATCACTAGATAAAGAAAAATTGGAGTACACCATTAAAGGCCGTCCCAAATCCATTTTTTCCATAAGACGAAAAATGATTAAGCAAGGGGTTTCTTTTGATGAAGTATACGACAAGTTTGCCATTAGAATCATCTACAAGAGTGATGAAGCTAGTGAGAAATTTTTAGCATGGAAAATATACTCCATAGTTACTGACCACTTTAGACCAAATCCAGTACGCCTTCGCGATTGGATATCCTCTCCAAAATCAACGGGCTATGAAGCCTTACACATTACGGTTATGGGTCCCAAAGGGCGATGGGTTGAAGTACAGATACGCAGCGAACGGATGAATGAAATTGCCGAGAAAGGCTATGCTACCCATTACAAATACAAACAGGGCAACGAAAAAGAAGATAATCTTGAAAATTGGATCAATAAGCTTCAAGAAGCTCTTGAAAATTCTGAGACCAATGCAGTTGACTTTGTCGAACAATTTAAACTCAACTTATATTCCAAAGAAATATATGTCTTTACCCCAAAAGGCGAATTAAAATCTCTACCCAAAGGAGCCACGCCCTTAGATTTTGCTTTCAATATCCACACAGAAGTAGGTATGAAAACTAGAGGAGCTAAAGTAAATGGCAAATTAGTACCTCTTAGTCATGTGTTAGAAAGTGGCGATCAAGTAGATATATTAACTTCAGATAATACCAAACCAAATGCCAACTGGCTAGATTATGCCACGACGGCAAGAGCTCGAGCCAAAATAAAATCGGCTTTAAAAGAAGATAAGAAAAATATTGCCGAAGAAGGAAAAGAAATTTTAAGAAGAAAACTGAGACAGCTTAAAATAACCTTAAATGAAAACAGTATCAATCAAATGGTTCGGTACTTTAAACTTAAAACCAGTTTAGATCTTTTTTATCGTGTAGGCATTGGATCTATAGATAACATGATGCTTAAAGATTTTGCTTCATCAAGGAGCAATGCATTAATGAGCTTCTTAAAAAATAAAATATCCAGAAAGGTAAACATC
Source organism: Flavobacteriales bacterium 32-35-8 (assembly GCA_002280395.1). Classification (GTDB taxonomy): domain Bacteria; phylum Bacteroidota; class Bacteroidia; order Flavobacteriales; family Flavobacteriaceae; genus Confluentibacter. Next base: position 2,780 of record NCDW01000181.1, on the reverse strand, counting down.
CCTAAGGAAGAATTAGATAAGGAAGAAATTACCATAAATTATGATTCTTTGGTTTTTGGAAAAGAAGAGGAGAAACTGGATTATAAATTATCAACGTGCTGCAACCCCATTCCCGGTGATGAGGTTTTTGGATTTGTAACCGTTAGTGAAGGCATTAAAGTACACAAAAAAAATTGTCCAAATTCATTGAGCTTACAATCCAATTATGCTTATAGAATTATGCCTGCCAAATGGGTAGACTCTAATCGTCAAGAATTTTCGGCATACATCATGATTTCTGGCATAGACCATATGGGATTGGTGAATGAAGTCACTAAAATAATTTCAGAAAATATGCATGTAAATATGAAAAGTCTTAGCTTTGAAACAAATGACGGATTGTTCTCTGGAAAAATAAACCTTATCGTGAATAATAACAACATAATAAAAAAAGTTGTAGAGATGCTTAAAAAAATTAATGGTATCGATAAGGTATATAGAGTATAAAAAGCGTAAATTTGCATCGCAATTATGAGTTTACCAACAGACACAAAAAATCAGGACATTGTTAAGAGTGTTTTTACAAGCTTTTTAGAAAATAAAGGGCATCGAAAAACACCCGAGCGTTATGCTATTTTACAAGAAATTTATAATAGCGAAGAACATTTCGATATAGAATCCCTGTATCTTAACATGAAAAACAAAAAATATCGCGTGTCTCGTGCTACACTTTACAACACCATTGAATTGCTTTTAGAATGTGGGTTGGTTAGAAAACATCAATTTGGTCAAAATCAGGCACATTACGAAAAGTCATATTTTGACAGACAACACGATCATGTCATCCTAACGGACACAGGTGAAGTCATCGAATTTTGCGATCCACGAATTCAATCAATAAAAAAAACAATAGAAGAGGTTTTTGATATAGAGATTAATACGCACTCGCTTTATTTTTACGGAACCAGAAAATCTCCTGAAAGCAATCAGGATAAATAATCTTTAAATATATATTTTACAATGGCGGTAGATTTACTACTAGGATTACAATGGGGAGACGAAGGCAAAGGAAAAATTGTTGACGTTCTTACATCCAAATACAATATCATTGCTCGCTTTCAAGGTGGACCAAATGCAGGACACACCCTAGTTTTCAATGGAAAAAAACATGTGTTGCACACCATTCCATCAGGCATTTTTCATGATGATGCTATCAACTTAGTGGGAAATGGCGTGGTAATCGATCCTGTTATTTTTAGAGGCGAATTAAAAAAACTTGAAGAGCAAAACATAGACTATAGAAAATCCTTGCTAATATCCCGAAAGGCACATATTATATTACCAACGCACCGCTTACTTGACGCTGCTAGTGAAGCTTCCAAAGGAAAAGCTAAAATAGGCTCAACCCTAAAAGGTATTGGCCCTACTTATATGGATAAAACCGGAAGAAACGGTATTCGTGTGGGCGATTTGGAATTAAGCGATTGGAAAGAACGTTATAGAACTTTGGCTGATAAGCATGAATCGATGATTGCTTTTTATGATGCAAAAATTGAATATGATTTAGAAGAACTTGAATCCGAATTCTTCAAAGCCATTGATGTTTTAAAATCTTTAAAATTTATTGATTCAGAAGAATACATCCATCAAGCACAAAAAGCTGGTAAAACCATATTGGCTGAGGGTGCTCAAGGCTCTTTGTTGGATATTGATTTTGGAACGTATCCCTACGTAACATCAAGCAATACTACAGCTGCAGGTGCTTGTACAGGTCTGGGTGTAGCTCCAAACCAAATTGGGGAGGTTTATGGTATTTTTAAAGCCTACACCACTCGTGTGGGTTCTGGGCCGTTTCCAACAGAATTATTTGATGAAGATGGCGCTACTATGGGACGTGTTGGCCAGGAATTTGGAGCAACCACAGGTCGTCCAAGACGTTGCGGTTGGTTGGATTTAGTCGCTTTAAAATATGCCTGCCAAGTAAATGGGGTTACCCAATTAATGATGATGAAAGGCGATGTGCTTTCTGGTTTTAAAACCTTAAAAGTATGTACAGCTTACAAATATAAAGGCGAGATAATTCATCATTTCCCTTATAATATTGAGCCCGAGAATGTAGAACCTATTTACACGGAAGTTAGTGGCTGGCAAGAAGATTTAACAGGCATGTCTGAAAACTCACAATTACCAAAAGCTTTAAATGATTATATCGAATTTTTAGAAAAAGAATTGGAAGTTCCAATCACCATTGTTTCTGTTGGACCGGATAGAAAACAAACTATTTTTAGATAGACATTATTCTACTATATAATTTAAACGCTTCAAAATAATTTGGAGCGTTTTTCTTTTCATTATACTTAAACATCATATTAATCGTTATTTTTGCGACAAATAATTTCAGTTTGAAAGCAATAAAGCCTTTTTATATTCTTGTAGTCTTTTTTTTAATGGCTTCCATACATGGATATGCTCAACAGAAAAAGCAGATTGAAATTCTTTATTCAGGAAGAGTTAATTGGAATGAGTCCGAATATCCTGGTGCGAAAATTTTAACCCGTGACGATTCCCAACAGGTTCACATCCTTCACGAAAACATTAATTTGTGGTGTGACAGAGCCATACAATATAGTAACGAAAATTTTATTGAGGCTTATGGTAATGTGAGAATGGTGCAAGGCGACACCATTACCATGACATCAAAATACATAGAATATAGCGGTTTAACGCAATTAGCATTTGCCAGCGGCGATGTAACATTGAAAGACCCTAGTTCTACCATTACAACGGACACCTTGTATTTC
>NCDW01000180.1:2054-8537 GCA_002280395.1 Flavobacteriales bacterium 32-35-8 | reverse complement strand
AAGCACCTGTTATAAACAGTTTTGCTCCAACAACAGCTTCAGCAGGAACTAAAACGGTTTTAACAATAAATGGTTCAGGATTTGGAAGTTCAGGAACTGTTAGTTTTGCGGATGCCGATGATGGTGGCGATAGTTTTATTGAGGCCTTATCTACACAAATTGTATCTTGGAGTGACACAGCTATTCAAGTAGAAATACCTAGTGGCGCAGGAACCGGTAAAGTTCGTGTAAATGGCGCTTCTACATTTACTTCGGCAGATGATTTAACCATAGAGTACGCAGAAACTAATGTGGAGTTTGATCCAGATGGTAGTGGTGCTCAATTAGCAAGAGCATATAATGTTCAGCATTATGGACAATCAAATAATGGTTATACATGGAGCATGCAAACCGATTTTTTTAATGACACAGAACATCCTGGTGCTAGAGCTGCTTTTGAAAGAGCTTTTGATACTTGGCGTTGTAATACTGGAATTAATTGGGTTGTTGGTAACTCTGCAACCCCTGTAGATGTTGTAAGTAACAGTGATAATATAAATGTGATAAGATTTGATAATGGTTCTGAGCTAGAATCAGGTGTCCTTGCGACATGTTATTCACACTATCAAGGTTGTGGGAGTTATCCAAATATAAATTGGTATGTTTTGGGAATGGATATTGTTTTTGATGGAGATATTTCCTATTGGAATTTTGGCCCAAGTGCAACAACTGGACTTGAAATTGACTTTCAATCTGTTGCACTTCATGAGCTGGGTCATGGACATCAACTAGCTCATGTTAATGACACTAATGATTTAATGAACTGGAATATTGGATTACTAGAAGACCAGAGGGTTTTAGAGAGCACAAATATTATTGCTGCAAGCAATGTTCAAGAAAGAAGTAATACAAATATGATTTGTAATTTGTCTTTAATGAATAATTATTCGGGGTCTTGTTCTTTAAGTGTTGCGGAAGATGAATTAAGTAATGCTCTTACGGTTTATCCAAATCCAGTAAGGAATCAACTATTTATAGAATCTGCTTCAACATCTAATTTAGTAAAGGCCATTATTTATGATATTAATGGCAGATTGATATCTGAATATGATATCTCAAATTCTTCCAAACTTAAAACCATTGATTTATTGAACGTTTCTAAAGGTATGTACTTTATCAAAATTAAATCGGATACTGCTGAAGTTACTAAAAAGGTCATCGTCCATTAAATGGATAAGGAAAAGACTAGTATTTCTAATATTTCTTCAATATTTAATTTTAAATTGAAATGGGTAATATGAGTTTCACATTATATATTTATAATTAGCAATCTTTTTTAAAATCATTCTAAATAATAAAAACAAATACTTAGTTTCTTGTCTAAAATAGCATCCTAACCTACATTTGTGTTTATATCAAATAACTTCAAAAAAATGAGTGGATTTTTTAAATCTTCGATTGGAAGAAAGGTAGCCATGGCGCTTTCGGCTTTTTTTCTTATGTTTTTCTTACTTCAGCATTTCGCCATAAATATGTTATCTGTATTTAGCGCTGATGCTTTTAATGAAGTTTCCCATTTTATGGGAACAAATCCTTTGGTACAATTTGTATTACAACCTATTTTGATTTTTGGTGTTGTATTTCACTTTGTTATGGGATTTGTATTGGAAATCAAGAATAATAAGGCAAGAAAAATTTCTTATGTAAAGAATAATGGCGCTGCCAATTCTACCTGGATGAGCAGAAATATGATTTACAGTGGCTTGGTAATCTTGGCATTTATTGTTTTGCACTTTATTGATTTTTGGTTTCCTGAAATCAATACCAAATACATAAAAGGCGATATGTCTGGAATGTACGAAGGGGTTGAAGGCTACAGATATTTTCACGAATTACAAGAAAAATTTGTTGATCCGATTAGGGTCTTTGCTTATATTATAGCATTTGTGTTTTTGTCACTGCACTTGCTACATGGTTTTACTTCTGCTTTTCAATCTATGGGAGCAACTGCCGGTAGAAAGAAAACATTACAAAATATAGGCAAAGCGTATTCAATTATAATTCCGTTAGGGTTTATATTCATTGCGCTTTATCATCATTTAAATCACCATTAATCTCAGATATATGGCATTAGATTCAAAAATACCAGATGGTCCAATTAAAGATAAGTGGACAGATTATAAAAATCATATTAATTTAGTAAACCCTGCTAATAAACGTCATATCGATATCATCGTTGTTGGAACTGGCTTAGCTGGTGGTTCTGCTGCCGCAACTTTAGCAGAATTAGGTTACAACGTAAAAGCATTTGCTTACCAAGATTCACCACGTAGAGCACATTCAATCGCTGCTCAAGGTGGTATCAATGCAGCTAAGAATTACATGGGTGATGGGGATTCTACATACAGATTATTTTATGATACCGTAAAAGGAGGCGATTATCGTTCTCGCGAAGCTAATGTGTATCGTTTAGCTGAAGTATCGGCAAATATTATTGACCAATGCGTGGCCCAAGGTGTTCCTTTTGCCCGTGATTATGGTGGATTATTAGATAACCGTTCTTTTGGCGGTGTATTGGTTTCCAGAACATTTTATGCAAAAGGACAAACCGGACAACAATTATTGTTAGGTGCTTATTCTGCCATGAACAGACAAATTGCTCGTGGTAAAATTGAAATGTTTAACCGTCATGAAATGCTTGATGTTGTTAAAATCAATGGGAAGGCCAGAGGAATAATTGCTCGTAATTTGGTTACTGGTGAAATTGAACGTCATTCAGCGCATGCGGTTGTTATTGCTTCGGGCGGTTATGGTAATGTATATTATTTATCAACCAATGCTATGGGAAGTAATGCCACAGCAGCTTGGAAAATACATAAAAAAGGAGCGTATTTCGCAAATCCATGTTTTACGCAAATTCACCCAACTTGCATTCCGCGTTCAGGCGATTATCAATCGAAATTAACGTTGATGTCTGAATCTTTAAGGAATGATGGACGCATTTGGGTGCCAAAAAACATAGAGGATGCCAAAGCGCTTCAGCAAAGAAAAATGAAACCTACAGATATTCCTGAAGAAAATAGGGATTATTTCTTGGAAAGACGTTATCCAGCTTTTGGTAATTTGGTGCCTCGTGATGTGGCTTCCAGAGCTGCTAAAGAGCGTTGCGATGCCGGTTTTGGCGTGAATGCAACGGGAGAAGCAGTGTATTTAGATTTTGCTTCGGCAATCGAACGTTACGGAAAAACCCAAGCTAAAGTCCAGAATTTAGAGAATCCTTCCAAGGAAAAAATATACGCTTTAGGGAAAGCGATTGTTGAAGAGAAGTATGGCAACTTATTTCAAATGTATGAGAAAATTGTAGATGAAGATCCATACAAAACACCAATGATGATTTATCCAGCAACCCACTACACTATGGGCGGAATTTGGGTAGATTATAACTTAATGACTACTGTTGATGGTTTGTATTGTATTGGTGAAGCAAACTTTTCTGAACATGGCGCGAATAGATTAGGTGCTTCGGCGTTAATGCAAGGATTAGCCGATGGTTATTTCGTATTGCCATATACTATTGGGGATTATTTAGCAAATGAAATTAGAACAGGAAAAATTCCAACAAATACTCCAGAATTTGATGAGGCTGAAAACGATGTTAAGGAACGATTGAATTTCTTCATTAATAATAAAGGTGAGCATTCTGTTGATTATTACCATAAAAAATTGGGTAAAATCATGTGGGATAAGGTAGGGATGTCACGTAACGAAAAAGGTTTAAAAGAGGCTATGGCTGAGATTAAAGAACTTCGTGAAGATTTCTGGAAAAACGTCAAAGTACCTGGCAAATTAAATGAAATGAACCCTGAGTTAGAAAAAGCGGGACGTGTTGCAGACTTTTTGGAGTTAGGTGAATTGTTTGCTAAAGATGCTCTGCATAGAAATGAATCTTGTGGTGGCCATTTTAGGGAAGAATCCGTTGAAATGGATGGAGAACAAAAAGGGGAAGCCAAGCGTAACGATGAAGAGTATGCTTATGTAGCAGCTTGGGAATATAAAGGAGAACCAGCAGATGCTGTTTTACATAAAGAAAAATTAGAGTTTAAAGATATTGAACTAAAACAACGTTCATACAAATAATTAAGGCGATATGAATTTAACACTTAAAATTTGGAGACAGAAAGACTCAAAATCAAAGGGTCAGATGACGGATTATAAAGTTACTGAGATTTCAGAACATATGTCTTTTTTAGAAATGATGGATGTTTTGAATGAACAACTTGTTAACAAGGGTGAAGATCCAGTTGCTTTTGATCACGATTGTCGTGAAGGTATTTGTGGTATGTGCTCAATGTACATTAATGGTGAAGCACATGGTCCAGATAGAGGTGTAACCACTTGCCAATTACACATGCGAATGTTTAAGGATGGTGATACCATAACTATCGAACCTTTTAGGGCTACTGCTTTTCCAGTAATAAAGGATTTGGTTGTTGATAGAAGTGCCTTTGAGCGTATTCAACAAGCAGGCGGCTATATTTCAGTTAATACATCAGGAAATACCCAAGATGCTAATGCTACACCTATTTCAAAACATGCCGCCGATGAAGCTATGGATGCGGCAACCTGTATTGGTTGTGGAGCTTGTGTTGCAACTTGTAAAAACTCAAGTGCTATGCTATTTGTTGGCGCCAAAGTATCTCAATATGCGCTGTTACCGCAAGGACAAGTAGAAGCGGCAGACCGTGTGAGAAACATGGTTGCTCAAATGGATTTGGAAGGCTTTGGAAATTGCACAAATACAGGAGCTTGTGAGATTGAATGTCCTAAAGGCATTTCTTTAGATAACATTGCCAGAATGAATAGAGAGTTAATGAAGGCTTCTATTTAATATTAGAAACATAATAAATTAAAAAAAGTGCGGCTTTCTTTAAGTCGCACTTTTCGTTTAAGACCGTTTTAGTAACCAATTAAAACTAGAAAAAATTAACCACAATGTTAATGGTAATAATAGCAATTACCATAACGATCAAAGAAATCATGATGAACGTATTCAATAATTTGCTCTTTTTTTCCATAAATAAATTTATTAGCTAGTCTTTTGCACTCTCTTAAAATTCAAATTCTTTTGAACACTCTGCGCCATTACAGGACAGAGTTTTTTTTAGAAAATCCTCTCTCTAAGAATTAATTAATAGCGCTGTAAAATTAAACTTTAAATAACTGAAATAAAATACGCACTTATAAGTATTTTATTTTTTAACAAAAACATTTTTTGATTTAAAAAAGAAAGCTCCAGATATATAAATCCAGAGCCTTCAAAATTATCCCTAAGAACTAATTAATAGCTCTGTAAAGTTAAATTATTGAAGTGTAATAAAAAATACGCAGTTCTGCGTATTTTTACAAGAATTCCTTGTTCAATGTGGTTTATTATCAAGTTTAAGCTTGGCAACAATATGACTTCGGTGTTTATGCACCGTTTTTATGGAAATGCAAAGTTCTTCAGCTACATCTTGGCTTGTCTTATTTTCAGAAATAAGCTTAAGGATTTTTAACTCAGATTTGGTTAGCAAATCTAAACAGTCTGGCTTATTAGAAATATTATTGGCTTTTAAATGGGCCGTTAATTCTTTACTAAAGTAAGGCTTATTTTGTAAGGCATGGTTAATACAAATTTCTATTTCTTCAACGGCAAACTCTTTTAAAATATAACCATATATATCAAGTTCCTTTGCTTGGTCGAATAGTTCTTCTTCTTTGTCAAAAGTTATTAAAATAATTTTTGTTTTAAGATTGTTTTTTTTGCAGGCCTCTGCAATTTCCAAACCTGTTTTATGTGGCATTCTAATATCTAGAATGGCAATATCTGGCTTATGCTTTACTATTAAGCTGTAAGCCGTATTTCCATCTTGCGCACTTCCTACAATGTTGAAGTTTTTAGAAGTTAAGAAGTCTGTTAAACCCCTAAGCATAAGAGGGTGGTCGTCTGCTATTACTATAGAGATATTCATTAGTTACAGGGATAGTTTGCTATTAAACTCAAAAATAAGGCTTTTTTTAAAAGCAATGCCTTACAATTTTAAATAAAGATGCTTTTTATCATAATCAATGATAGCCTTTCCTTTCTTTAAAATATCTGCACCAATAATTCCATCTACTGGCTTAGACTTATGATTTGTAAGCGCTTCGTTTACATGGGTAAGATTAAATAATATTAAAGCCGTTTTATTGCTACGCCATTTTCCGATTTTCACTTTGTTTCTTATAGACATTTTGGTATCCATATTAACAGCTCCAGCTCCAGCAGCTTTAATCTCAGAATCTTCAACATCCAATTTAAATGTCTCAATGGCCTCAAATCCCAAACAAGAACTAGATGCTCCTGTATCTAAAATGAACAATCCTTTGTGCCCGTTAATGGTTGCCTTAATTTCAAAATGATTTGTTTTAGTTAAATGAAGCTTAACTTTAGTATAGTTTTTTTCAAAAAGAAATTTTTCAAGG
>NCDW01000180.1:0-1956 GCA_002280395.1 Flavobacteriales bacterium 32-35-8 | reverse complement strand
AAGCTTTATAACGAAAGTAAAGATGATTGTCACAGATACACATACCCATTTATATAGCGAAGCTTTTAATGATGATAGAAATGACATGATAAAACGGGCTTTAAATGAAAATATATCCCGATTCTTTATTCCAGCAATCGATTCTACTTATACCGAAGCCATGCTTCAACTTGAAAGCGATTATCCAAATCATGTTTTTTTAATGATGGGTTTACATCCTACGCATGTGAAAGACAATTATAAAGATGAACTTAAGCATGTTGAAGACATGCTCTCAAAACGAAAATTTTACGCAGTTGGTGAAATTGGCATTGATTTGTATTGGGACAAATCGACGTTAAAAATTCAGCAAGAAGCTTTTAAATATCAAATTCAATTAGCAAAAAAACATAAGCTACCCATAGCCATCCATTGCCGAGAAGCTTTTGACGAAATTTTTGAGGTTTTAGAAACAGAAAAGAGTGATGATTTATTTGGGATTTTCCATTGTTTTACAGGGACTTTAGAACAAGCGCACCAAGCCATATCTTATAATATGAAATTGGGAATAGGTGGCGTAATCACTTTTAAGAATGGCAAGATTGACCAGTTTTTAAATGAAATCGAATTGAAACATATTGTTTTGGAAACAGACGCGCCCTATTTAGCACCAGTGCCATTTAGAGGCAAAAGAAACGAAAGTGCCTATATTATAAAGGTGTTGGAAAAATTATCGGAATTATATAATAGGTCTTCAAAGGACATAGCAGATATTACAACTCAAAATTCCAAAGACATTTTTAAAATTTAAAGTATGAAAACCAAACCAAAAATATTACTTATATATACGGGGGGCACCATTGGTATGATACGAGATTCCGAAACGGGATCGTTGCGTGTTTTCGATTTTAAAAATTTATTGAATAAAATTCCAGAGTTAGAACAATTAGATTGCCATATTGATACCATTTCGTTTGAAGAACCTATAGATTCCAGTAACATGAACCCCAATCATTGGGTTAAAATTATAGACATCATTGAATCTCATTACGCTACATTTGATGGCTTCGTCATATTACATGGAAGCGATACCATGAGTTATACCTCTTCGGCATTAAGCTTTATGCTAGAGAATTTAGCCAAACCCGTTATTTTCACTGGCTCCCAATTGCCTATTGGAGATTTACGAACCGACGCCAAAGAAAATTTGATAACAGCAGTAGAACTAGCCTCTTTACATAAAGATGGCAAGCCAGTAATTACTGAAGTGTGCTTATATTTTGAATATAAATTATACAGAGCCAATAGAACCACTAAAATTAATGCTGAAAATTTTGAAGCTTTTGCGTCTTCAAATTATCCCGAGTTGGCAGAATCTGGCGTGCATTTAAAAATTAATTATCCGTATTTATGGAAGTCAAGTGTACCCAGCCCTTTAAAAGTTCATAAAACATTCAATACTAATATTGCTTTAATCAAACTATTCCCCGGAATATCGGAAGTTTTTTTAAAGACCACATTAAACACGCCACGATTAAAAGGGGTTATTTTAGAAACATTTGGTGCAGGAAACTGTATGACCGAAACATGGTTTATTAACTTATTAAAGGAAACCATTTTGAAGGGAATACACATTATTAACATAACCCAATGTATTGCTGGCAAAGTTAATATGGGTCAATATGAAACCAGTAGCCAACTCAAAGAGATAGGGGTTATTTCAGGAAAAGACATGACAACAGAATCTGCCATTTGTAAACTTATGCACTTGTTATCAGCTGAAATTTCTCATGAATCATTCAAAACAATGTACGAAACGTCTTTGCGTGGAGAATTGTTATAAAGCGATAAGTGGAACTTTATAAAGAGAGATTAATATAGTGTACTTTGTGAAAAAACTTAGTGCCCTTTGTGGTTAAAAAATATGGAATTAGACGAAAAAAAATATTTGTACTTACTTTTTATACTACCCATTGT
>NCDW01000179.1 GCA_002280395.1 Flavobacteriales bacterium 32-35-8 | reverse complement strand
TCCAGAGATAATGTAAAAAATCTTCTTGCATGCTTCTAAAGTAGGAAAAGTTTTAAATACATCATAATTTGCTTTTAAAAAATTCATTTTAAAAAAATCCACTTAATTTAAAAAGTTCTTTAACTTTATAATAAACTTAAATGTACATGGAAGAACTCACGCTTACCACACCAGCTGTTTTATTTTCAGCCATTTCATTAATCATGCTTGCCTACACCAACCGTTTTTTGGCTTATGCTGCCGTGGTAAGAAGTTTGCACGATAAATACCTTGAGAAAAAAGACAAGCAACTCATTAAGCAAATAGAAAACATAAAGAAACGTCTATATTTAACACGCTCCATGCAGATTTACGGCATCACTAGTTTATTACTTTGTGTAGCCACCATGTTCCTTATTTATGTTAAACAACAAACCATTGCCGTTTGGGTATTTGGTACTGCTTTAATTTTGTTGATTATCTCTTTAGCATTATTGATTAAGGAAATACAGATTTCCGTAAAGGCATTAGAGCACCATATTAGTGATATTGAAAATAATTAAAACAAACATTAAAAATGAAAACACCAACAAACAAAATTTACTTGATATTATGCGCTATATTTTTTAGCATTAACAATTCGCAATCTCAGAATATTTCTGACAAGGCTAAAGATTCAATCTATAAAAATTTTAAAACCGAACATGTATGGGATGCTAAAGTTACTATTGCAAATGCTATTAGTTTAGGCGATAGCAAATACGGCGGCAGAAATATCATCCCTATAACCGGTGGCACTTTTGAAGGTTCAAAAATAAAAGGTGAGGTTTTACCTTATGGAGCAGATTGGCAATTGGTACGCCCAGATGGTGATGTTGAACTAAATGCCAAATACCTTTTAAAAACACATGACGGCTACGTAATTCAAGTAATAAACAAAGTTTTAATTCACAACGAAATGACCAATGGAAAACCAGAAAGCTACATAAAGTCTGTTGTAGATTTGGAAGCTCCAAAAGGAAGTCCTTACGAATATTTAAACCATGCTATCTTTTTAGGCACACTTACCATACCAACTTTAAAACCTGGTGAAACACCTAATGTAATTATTGGTGTTTATAAAGTTTTGTAAGCTGAGTTGTAAATTTTATCTTATTTTATTGCCCACAAGCCTCTGAACAGCTTATAAGTAAAAGAACGCCATAAACTTTTCGCTACCGTTTTAAAGCAAAATGTCCAGTAAAAGTTTTACTACCATTTAATTTCACCGTAAACCAATAGTCTGTAGCCGTTAATTTTTCGCCTCTAAAAGTACCATTCCAACCCTCATCTTGGGCGAAAATTTGCTTTAAAAGTTTTCCATAACGATCGTATATAAATATTTCAGCATTTGGATAATCACGCATGCCTTTTATTTGCCAAGTGTCATTTACACCATCGCCGTTTGGAGTGAAATATTTAGGATAATCTATAATAATAACCTCTTCAAAATCTTCACCACATCCCAATTTATCCCTAACCGAAACTGTGTAAATTCCTCCAGAAACATTGTTGAACAAATTACTGCTTTGATAATTATTGCCATCAATGGAATATTCAAAATCACCATCACCAGAAGCATTTATTTTTATATAATTATCATCTGATAGTTCTTTGTATTCTACATTAACAATGCTAGGAAGTTCAGAACGAATCAACTTAAAGTCAAAGCTATTTTCACAATAAATGCCATTATTGTTTTGTCCAACAGTAAGCGTATAATTTCCAGCATTCATCAAATCAGCCAAATAGGTGCTTGAAATAATTGTTCCATCTTGATATTCCCAATTATAAGTATCAAAATTACTTTCAACACTTACGCTTAATGATGGTTCTAAATTACATAAAAAATAAGAATCATTAATAGAAACCAATGGCAACTGGTTTACAATTAAATTAAAACTGGTCTCGGAATAACATAAACTATTAAGCTCATTTTCAACCCTAGCATAAATGGTTTGCGACCAAGCTTGTGCATTTCGAAAGGTTAAAGGTAAAGGACTTGGCAATTGATTATTTCCTGAATCAAAATAGGTTATTTTTAATCCACTTTGATTTCCTGTAATTTCGGTTTCAATATGGGCCAAATCAAAATTTGCATAACCATTTCCTAAATCACATGCATAAATTGTTTGAGGTTGGTTTATTTGTGGTTGAGACGCTGCTTTTAAAGTTACCGAAGTTTCGGAAAAGCAAGTCGTTATTGGATTTGTAACTCTTACTGTAATCAATTCCTCATTAGGAATGGTATTGGTATAAGGATTTGGCAGTGGGCTTGGCAATGGATTTCCATTGACATCAAAATAAGAAACTTCCATTCCTGTTTGATTTCCTAAAACTTGGGATTCAATATTTGAAGTATCAAAATATTCTGAAATACCATTGTTATTATCATCGCAGCCAATTATTTCGTTCAATGTATTTGCTATTGGTAGTGGAATTACTATTACATTAAAAGTAATCTCATTAGAACAGTTAGTATTGATATTAGTAACTTTTCCCGTTATAATCTCTTGATTAACAAATCTATTTACAGTATTAATTGAATTGATTAATTCCCCATCTTGATGATAAAACTCAACGACCAAGTTTGAGTTTCCATTTATAATTTCAGATTCGGTTTGGGTTAAATCAAAAACTGTAAAACCATCATAATCATCGTCACAAACCTCTAAATCTTCTATATTATCTATATTTAAGTTATTTGAATTAACAATTAAATCGAATGTGGTTTCTGAATAACAACAGGGATTGTCTTCATAAGAAACTCTAACCGTTATGGTTTCCCTATTCTTAACGGTATTTGTAAATGGATTTGGCAATGTATGGTATTGATTACCCGCTCCATCAATATAAGTCACTTGTTTGTTTACTTGACCACCTAGAACTTGCTGTTCTATAGCAGACACATCAAAAGATGTTGAAATACCAGAGTTAAAAATGTCTTCACAAGCATAAATATTATTAATTCCGTAGGCAGTTGGAGGCTCTTTAACATCAATAGTTTGGGTTAAATTCTCAACACTCCCATCATTACCTGTAACCCTAGCTGTAACAGTATAGGTGCCATTTCCTGAAAAATCATGAAAAGGGGATATATCTGTCGAAATATTATCTGCTCCAGAGTTCGGATCTCCAAAATTCCAAACTACAGAAGCAACATTTTCTTTTTTTTCTACTCTAAACTCCTTTAAAAACTCTGAACAAATACTTGTCGTATATATTTCAAATTTACTTTCTGCTACTATATTCTTATTGCCTGTTAAATTAATATAAAATTTGCCGTTCGGACGCCCTAGCTCTTCTGTTGTAATATATTTCATATTACAATAATTATCATAGTACGCTCCACAACCTTTATACCATGAAAAGTCTGTATCCATTTCAGTACCGGCAATAAACATGACGCCACTACCCCATACTATTTCACGAACAACTTCTACTAATATTTTATCAACTGCAGGTTTTATAATAATAGGTTCATCAAAAGTAATATTTACTATTTGTGGATTATGTTCGCTAATATAAGGCACTCTAACAGATTTGCTACTTCCTATTAAATTAGATTCTGAAAATGAATCAGGGAAATTGCCCTCAATTTTATAAATATTAAATTTAATACTTGCTCCACCATCAGAACCACTTATACCTACTTGACCAGAGTTTATAACATACTCTTCATTGGTTAATATCCCGAATTCATCCAAATCAAAAACTCTTGCCCAATAATACATGCTACTTGAGCAGCTAAACATATTGGTTCTTAACAAATTGTCACCTACGTTATTAGACAATCTTAATATATCTCCTGAGTTAGTAATATCAATGGCTTCACCAGTTACATTAATATAAAAATTTGCATGAGGTACTGGGTTATTGAGTTCTGACACTTTTGTTAAACCATAATTTTCATCACATCCGCTATACCAAGACTCACCAGTATCTTCAGCTGTCCCAGCAACAACAACTCTAGCCGATTCGGGATTATAAAAATCGACACTTTTGTGTACCGTGACTAATATTCTTTCAGTACCTGCTGGAACAATAATGGGCTCTTCAAAATACACATTTATAATTTCTGGGGCTCCATTAATTAACGGTGCTTGCCCATAACCACGAGTTCCCAAAGCAGATCTGGGATACAGCGAATGAAAAAAAACAGGGAAATTTTCATCAATACTATAAATACTAAATTGCAAGTGGGCGCCAGTATTAGACTCGCTTAAAGCAACCTGTAAAGAGTTAATATAAAATTGTTCATTTGGTTTTATTCCAAAATCCGATAACTTAAAAATTTTAGACCAACCTTCATCCCTATCCTCACAAGAAAACATCCCCGTATCGATAGGTGTATTACCAACATTATGCGTTAATGTTATTTGAGCAAATCCTATTCCTAGGTTTAGCAAAAAAATCAAAGAAAGAATATTCCTCATAGGAACAAATATATAAAACAGAAATTAATTGATTTATATTTTCTGTTTTAAAGTAAAAAACCAACGTCAAATGATTATTAAGGCGTAGAATTAGAAACCTGTAACAATTTCCCGTTATAATATTTTTGTCCGTTTAGAGCAAAATCAAAAATATAGTTTGCCATTTCTAAAGCTGAAGTTGATGCTATATATCCGGGAAACGCCTCTTCCAACATTTCGGTTTGAACGGCTCCCAAAGCTAATACGTTAAATGATATACCAGAATCTTTGTATTCTTCAGCCAATAATTCGGTTAAATTAATCACGGCTGCTTTACTGGAACTGTAAGCCGCCAATCCCGGAAATTTCATACTGCCTTGTACGCCACCCATAGAACTTATGGTGACCACATGACTTCCCTGTTTCATATATGGCAACACTGTTTTAGTCAATCCAGCCACTCCAAACACATTGGTTTTATAAACGGTTTCAAAATCTTCCATGGAAAGTTGGGAAAATGGTTTTTTAACAAGCATACCAGCGTTATTGATTAACACGTCTACGTGTTGCCAATTAGTCCGAACAAACTCTTCAACCTTTTTATATGACTTCACATCACTTAAATCGAACGTAAAAGATGTCACATTATCCAACTTAAGTATCTCTATGGGTTTATGGTTTCTTGAAAGCGCTAAAACCTGATGTCCAGATTTCGCAAACAATTTAACCAACTCGAAACCAATACCTCTACTGGTACCTGTTATAATTATATTACTCATTATATAGTTTTATTTCTTTTGTTGGCGTATTGCAAATAGCTTCAATTGCTGGGATGGTTTTATCAATTAAATCAGCCATGTGTTTATAGTCTAATTTATCGGTTTCATCACCTACATGGTGATAAAAATCGTAATTAGATATGTCGCTACATGAAATTGTATGACTAGGCACCTTAAAAATTTCATAAAAAGGAAGATTATCTGA
>NCDW01000178.1 GCA_002280395.1 Flavobacteriales bacterium 32-35-8 | reverse complement strand
ATTTAAAAACTAAAAATTATGGCTTTCGAATTACCGAAATTAGGATATGCATATGATGCCCTAGAACCACATATTGATGCTCGTACTATGGAAATACACCATACAAAACATCACCAAGCTTATACAAACAATTTAAACGCAGCTATTGAAGGAACAGATTTAAAGGGTAAAACCATTGAAAACATCCTTATAAATTTAGACATGAATAATGCTGCAGTTAGAAATAATGGTGGTGGATTTTACAATCACAATCTATTTTGGGATGTTATGAGTCCTGAGAATAAAGGATATTTATCTGGCGAATTAAAAGATGCTATTATAGCAGCTTATGGATCGGTAGATGCTTTTAAAGAGGCTTTTAGTAAAGCTGCTGCAACACGTTTTGGATCTGGTTGGGCATGGTTATGTGTACACAAAGGCGGTAAAGTAGAGGTTTGTTCATCAGCAAATCAAGATAATCCATTAATGCCAGGTATTGGTTGTGGAGGAACCCCTATTTTAGGACTTGATGTTTGGGAACACGCTTATTACTTAAATTATCAAAATCGTCGTCCAGATTATATTTCTGCATTTTTTAATGTGATTAATTGGAACGAAGTTGAAAGACGTTACGCAGAAGCAAAATAAAAATCTTTTAAAATTCAAAAAGCGTCTAAAATCTAATTTTAGATGCTTTTTTTTTGGAGTTAACTTAAAAATAAAAAAGCTGGACAGTCGTCCAGCTTTTTTGCCCCAAATCTACCATGAACTTAACCTACTTATGTTATGGTGGGTCAAATATATAGAGGTGCAATAGTTTCAAGAAATATTTTAGTTAAACTACATATATATTGGCTTAAGCGGATTTGTAAGCTTTTTTTAAGGCTCAAGATAATGAGAAGTGAAATACCAAAAACGAAACGAAAAAGCATAAAAAAAGCCGGACAGTTGTCCAGCTTTTTTTGCCCCAAATCTACCATGAACTTAACCTACTTATGTTATGGTAGAACTAATTTATGCGTATTTGTTAAAATCTCGTTATTTTTTAGATGAAACGCATTTATTTCAGACTAAATGCGATTTTTTAGGATTAAACGTTAAATTTTGAAAATAATATAATTAATAAGCGCGTTCTTTATTGCCTTCATAAAAGTTTATAAATGCGCGGTTTACAACCCTATTTCCTCCTACAGTTGGATAGTTTCCTGTAAAGTACCAATCCCCTAAATGTTTAGGACACGCTTTATGTAAATTCTCAACCGATTGAAAAATTATTTTTACTTCTGCTTTTACGCCTTCATCACTTAACAACACGGCAATCTTATCTGAAATTTGCTCATCCGTAAAAGGCGCATAAACTTACTTAACAAAGTTTTGCACATCGACGTCCTCTAAATCTTCTTGAGCTTTACACCTTAGGTATATTTCTTCAATAATGTGGTATTTACCAATATCTTGAAGTAATTCCATAGCGGCTCTAAATGCCACCAATCCTTCTAAGTTTGCCATATCAATCCCATAACAATCGGGATAACGTATTTGAGGCGCAGAAGAAACCACCACAATTTTTTTAGGATGTAGCCTGTCTAGCATTTTGATAATGCTTTTTTTCAAAGTAGTACCTCTTACAATACTATCATCAATAATGACTAAATTATCTGTAGGCTTAATAACGCCGTATGTAATATCGTAAACATGTGCTACCAAATCATCTCTACTACTATCTTCAGTAATAAAGGTTCTTAACTTCGCATCTTTTATGGCGATTTTTTCTATTCGAGGTCTTTCAGATAAAATTTGAGTGACTTTTTCAGCGGATAATTTATAGTTGCCTTTTAAAATGGCCGCTGTTTTCTTTTCGTTAAGAAAGTCTTCCACCGTTTCTACCATACCGTAAAATGATGTTTCCGCTGTATTTGGTATATATGAAAACACCGTATTTTTCGTATCATTATTAATAGCGTCCAAAACTTTTGGCATCAATAACTTACCTAGCATTTTGCGTTCTTGATAAATTTCCGCATCACTTCCTCTTGAAAAATAAATACGCTCAAAAGAACACGCTTTTCGTTCTAAAGGCTCTAATATTTTTTTGATTTTAGTATCTCCAGATTTTTTTGTGATGATAGCATGACCTGGTGCCAACTCTTTAACGTCTTTATATTCTACATTAAAAACGGTTTGTATCACGGGTCTTTCTGAAGCTATAACAACCACTTCATCATCTTTATAGTAATATGCAGGACGAATGCCTGCAGGGTCCCTCAGTACAAAGGCATCGCCGTGGCCAATCAGTCCAGCCATCGCATAACCGCCATCCCAATTTTTAGCGGCACGTTTTAAAATTTTCGCAACATTTAAACGTTCGGCAATTAATGGCGACGCTTCCAATTTATTGTAGCCTTCTTTTTTTACTTCTTTGTATATTTTGCTAACGGCATCATCCAAAAAATGACCAATTTTTTCCATGATGGTTATGGTATCGGTATATTCTTTTGGGTGTTGGCCAAGTTCAACAAGGTTCCTAAACAATTCTTTAACATTCGTCATGTTAAAGTTTCCGGCCATAATTAAATTACGGTGCATCCAGTTGTTTTGTCTTAAAAACGGATGCACACTTTCAACACTGTTTTTGCCAAAAGTACCATACCGTACATGCCCTAATAACACTTCTCCTATATACGGAATATGCCTTTTTTGTAGCTCTACATTGTCTGCATATTCTGGATTTTCGGTTATTTCCTTATTTATTCTTTGATTAATTTGAGCAAAAATATCTTGAATGGGTTGCTGTTGTACAGACCGTACCCTACTAATGTAACGCTCTCCTGGTTTTGTGTTTAGTTTAATGCTTGCAAAACCAGCACCATCTTGACCACGGTTATGCTGTTTTTCCATCATAAGGTACATTTTGTTTACCCCATAAAAAGCACTGCCATATTTTTCCTTGTAAAACTCAAGAGGTTTTAAAAGTCTTATTACTGCAATCCCACATTCGTGTTTTAAAGCGTCACTCATTATTATATAATTGAATAAATTTTTTTAATTAAAAAACGCGCTCTTTTTAGGAGCGCGATATGTTATGTTAATTCTATTTCAAACTGGGTCAACTGTTTAAATTGCAGTAATCTTTTATGGACTTCTTGATTTGATAAATTTTGCATGCGTTCTGTTCCAAATTTCTCGACACAAAATGATGCCAAGGTAGATCCATGAATGATAGCATTTTTCATATTTTCAAAAGAAGTATCTCCCGTTTTGGCAATATATCCAGCAAAACCACCTGCGAACGTATCACCCGCACCTGTAGGATCAAAAACTTCTTCTAATGGAAGTGCAGGTGCAAAAAACACATTGTCGTTATTGAACAAAAGCGCGCCATGTTCTCCTTTTTTAATCACCACGTATTTTGGACCCATACTATGAATTTTTCTAGCAGCAACCACTAAAGAATATTCTCCGGTAAGTTGTCTAGCTTCCTCATCATTAATAGTAATCACGTCAATTTTTTTAATCACGTTATGCAAATCTTCCAAAGCACAATCCATCCAAAAATTCATGGTATCTAGAATCACTAACTTGGGTTTTGCAGTCATTTGATTTAAAACACTTAATTGGACGATCGGATGCAGGTTTCCTAACATAACAATGTCTGCATCACGATAATCTTCAGGAACAACCGGATTAAAATCGGCAAGTGTATTTAACTCAGTCGCCAACGTATCTCGGGAATTCATGTCGTTATGGTATTTGCCACTCCAAAAAAATGTTTTGCCATTTTTAACGATTTCAACACCAGAAATATCTATGTTTTTATTTGAAAGAAGGTCTAAATATTCTTGAGGAAAATCACCACCAACTATAGAAACAATCGCGGCATCCACATTAAATTGGGAGGCAGATAAACCAATGTAAGTTGCGGCACCACCAAGAATCTTATCGGTTTTTCCGAAAGGCGTTTCAATAGCATCAAAAGCTAGGGTGCCAACAATTACTAATTTACCCATAAAGACGTTTTAAATTTTTGTGCAAATATAAGTTTTTTAAACGCTAAAAACCGAATTTATTTTCGTCCAAAATCTGCTGGAATTTCTCCCCAAGCTTTGGTTTCCCATTTAACTATGATAGTTTTGTAACTGTTGGTTTTTAACCAATTAATAGCTCTTTCAACCAATTCAAAAAGCTTTTCGTTTTTTTGGTTGCGTTCTAATTTAGTATTGCAAGTTTTCTTTTTTACCCAGCTTATGGCAGTTTTAGAGTCGGTGTAAATAAGTTTGTCGCTATTGTGTTTTTTTAAAAAAGCCAATCCGTGAACGATGGCCAAAAATTCGCCAATATTATTGGTGCCTTCTTCAAAAGGACCCTGAATAAACAATTGTTTTTTCGTTTGGGTATCCACGCCCCGATATTCCATAATGCCCGGATTTCCACTTGAAGCAGCATCTACCGATATGGAGTTATAATTTGGTTGTCCGATTTTTTTAAGTTGTTCAGAGGATAAGTCACTTTTAAACTCTGTTTTCTTTCCTATATAATCAAAGTAATTGCCCTTCAACGCTTGTTTTGCGGCTTCAAAAGTTTCAAAAGATTTATATTGAGCACCTTCAAAATTGGTTATTTGTGCTTTACAATCGTTCCAAGTTTCAAAAACGCCTGTATGGTGTCCTTTCCAAACGGTATAATATTTTTTCTTCTTTTTTGACATTTTTGTCATTCCTGCGAAGGCAGGAATCTAATAAATTTAAGATTTAGTTATTTTGAGATGCTTCGACTGCGCTCAGCATGACATTTAAACTGCTATTTCAAAAACTCTTCAACCACCTTTGGAAAATGTTCCATTTCCAATTCATGAATTTTAGCAGCAACATCATCGGCAGAATCTGAAGGTTTTACATCACATCTAGCTTGAAATATAATAGCACCTTCATCATAATATTCATTAACATAATGAATAGTAATACCAGTTTCGGTTTCTTTATTCGCCACAACGGCCTCATGAACATGCATTCCAAACATACCTTTTCCGCCATATTTTGGTAAAAGTGCAGGATGGATATTAATGACTTTATTTGGGAATTCATTTAAAATAGAATCAGGGAATTTCCATAAAAAACCCGCAAGTATAATGAGTTCAGGGTTTGAAGCTTTTAAAACATTAAGAACATCATTTGTTTCTGTAAATGCTATTTTATTGAAAGACATGGCACTCACTTTAAGCCTTTTGCATCGATCTAAAACTTTGGCATGAGGATTGTTAGTAAGTACGAGAACAACAGAAGCAGTATCTCTGTTATTAAAATACTTGATTAAATTTTCAGCATTAGTCCCACTTCCAGACGCAAAAATCACAATACGTTTCATTTATTGCTTTTATATTTTAAGTTATTTGGTGTTATTCGTATTTAATTTAATAGATTGCCCCCGTAAAATTTATGAGTCTATTTTAAGAAACAGATTCACA
>NCDW01000177.1 GCA_002280395.1 Flavobacteriales bacterium 32-35-8 | reverse complement strand
ATTACAAAAAAAATATTCATGCTATAATCCTTTGGGAATAGCATGAATAAGTTTTTTGGTGTATTCTTTTTTTGGATGGTTGTAAATGATGTCTGCATCATCTAATTCCTCAATATGTCCTTTGTTCATGACCAATAATTGATCAGACATATATTTTACCACAGCTAAATCGTGTGAAATAAAGATATAGGTGAATCCAAAAGTAGTTTTTAGTTCGTTCAGCAAATTTAAAACTTGTGCTTGAACGGAAATGTCCAAGGCAGAAACCGACTCGTCACAAACAATTAATTTTGGTTGAAGCGCAATGGTTCTAGCAATACCAATACGCTGGCGTTGGCCACCAGAAAACTCATGGGGATAACGGTTATAATAATCTTCAGATAATCCAACTCGGTTTAAAATATCAATCACTTTTTCCTTTCTTTCTGCATCAGAATCGTAAAGTTTATGCACTTTCATAGGTTCCATAATCGCTTCTCCCACAGGAATTCTGGGGTTTAATGATGAATAAGGATCTTGAAAAATGATTTGAATGTCTTTTCTAAGATGTCTAGTGTCGGTTTTTGAGAGTTTTGTAATATCAATACCTTTATATAAAATTTTTCCAGCAGTCGCTTTATCCAATTGAAGAATGGCATTGCCTAAGGTCGATTTTCCACAGCCAGATTCACCAACAAGTCCTAATGTTTCACCTTCATATAATTTAAAACTTACATTATCAACGGCTTTAAACGTTGTTGGTTTTGTGAACCATCCCGATTTTGAAACATATTCTTTTTCAACATTTATAACTTCTAGTAAGGGTGGTTTGCTATATAATGTTTCATGATTTATTTTTCGTTCTTCGGAAGAAATAATGGCTTTGGAAACCGAATTGTTTAAGTAATCTTGAATAGTTGGCAATACTTTTAATCGCGTATCCAAAGATGGTCTGGAATTAATTAGAGCCTTTGTGTAATTATTTTGCGGATTATTGAAAATGTCTGAAACGGCTCCTTGTTCAACAATTTTCCCTTTATACATAACTAAAACCCGATTGGCAATTTCAGAAATAAGCGCCAAATCATGCGTAATAAAAATGATACTCATTTTGGTTTTAGCTTGGAGCTCTTTCAGTAATTCGATAATGTTTTTTTGAACGGTAACATCGAGCGCGGTGGTTGGCTCGTCTGCAATTAAAATATCTGGTTTGCAAGCAATCGCCATGGCTATCATAACACGTTGTTTTTGTCCGCCCGAAATTTCATGAGGATAAGCATCATATATCCGATTTGGCTCTGGTAATTTTACCTGTTCAAAAAGCGATATAGTTTCTTGTTTAGCTTGTAACTTTGTGAGGCTTTCATGTTGTAATAAGATTTCCTGAACCTGTTTTCCGCAGGTCATGGACGGATTTAAAGAACTCATAGGTTCTTGAAAAATCATAGCGATTTTTTTACCTCGAATATTTTGAAAAGCTTTGGAAGATAAAGTTGTTAAATCTTGATTATTGTAAATAATACTGCCCGAATTTATTTTTGATATTTTCTTTGGAAGCAAGCCTAAGATAGCCAAGGAGGAAACCGATTTTCCTGAACCAGATTCACCAACAATACCTAAAATTTCATTTTGGTTTAAATGATAGGAAATACCATGAATCACTTCATTTTCACCAAATGAAATGGATAAGTTTTCAACAGATAATATGATTTCTTTCTGCATTAAATATGAATAATATCGTCTTCGGTTAATATAGCATCACCACGCAAACGCAAGAATATTTGAGCCACTGCTACCGTATCTTTTTCGCAATACATAACAATTCTATCAATGTCATTTTCTTTATAAAATACTCGGTAAACTTCGCTGCCATCAATATCATCTTTAGGTGATGGAATACCCAAAATATGTGTCAATAATTTTAAAGATGTGTAGTTTTTATAATCACCAAACTTCCATAATTCCAAAGTATCTAAATGAGGTACTTCCCAAGGTTTTTTACCAAAAAGATTGAGTTTATGTGGCAATTCTATATTGTGGATGATCATACGACGGGCAATATATGGAAAATCAAATTCCTTACCATTATGTGCGCAAAGTATATGTTTTGTTTCACTGAAATGGGTAATGTGTAAATTTTTAAAATCTTTTAGAATTTTAATTTCATCTCCGAAAAAGGATGTCACTCTAAATTTTCTCAAGTCTCCTTGAAGCTTAAAATAACCAACGGAAATACAGACTATTTTGCCAAATTCCGCCCAAATACCGGCACGTTCATAAAAACTTTCTGCACTTTCATCTTCCTTTCTTTGATATTGTGATTTATGGTCCCAAAGATGTTGTTTGGTTTCATCCAATTCAGAGAAATGTTGAACTTCCGGAACGGTTTCAATATCCAGAAAGAGGATGTTTTCGAGGTTGAGTTTGTTAATCATGTGTCATCATTTTATAAGCTTCTTCTATATAAACAGTAATATCGTCAGAAAATTGACCAACCCCTGAATCAGGCGATTTTCTATGACCTAAACGAACAATAATCACATTATCACTAGGTTCTACAATAACGTATTGCCCAAGATGCCCACGCATCATAAAAAAGTGTTTATCACCTACATCTTTCATCCACCAACCGTAACCGTATTGCGGACTTTCCTTAAATCTTGGGGTAACGGATTTTACAACAAAAGCAGAATCCAAGATTTGTTTGCCATTCCATTTGCCATAATCTTTATATAATTTTCCAAAACGCGCAAAATCCTTGGCATTACTGGAAATACAACAAAAGGCTTTTGCTAAGCGATTTTCGTCATCATCCAATTCCCAAAGCGCATTTTCGGTAGCGCCTAGAGGTTTCCAAAAACTTTCGGATAGATAATTTGATAATGTTTTTCCTGTGGCTTTTTGAATAATCATGCCCAGTAATTGAGTGTTTCCACTTAAATATTCAAATGACTTCCCTGGCGTTTTTACAATTTTTTGGTTTAAGATGGTTTTTTCTAAATCAGCTGCGTAATTTGCTCTAGCGGTTACTGAAAATGGACCTGTATAGTTTTCTACCCAATCCAATCCCGAAGCCATAGAAGCCAAATCGCCTACAGTGGTTTTCGTGTTATTGTATTCTGGATAAAAATCGCTAATGGGTTGGTCTAAACTTTTTATATGGCCTTCCATAATGGCTTTTCCCAAAAGAGAGGTGGTTATGCTTTTCGCCATGGAAAAGGAATTGGTTTTTGATTCAGCATTAAAACCATCATAATATTTCTCGAACCAAACACTATCGTTTTTTATAATCACATAAGCTATGGTTCCCCAATCGGTATTGACTTTAGAAAGTTTTTCGGTTTCTTTTGCCGTATTGTAATTTTTGTGAAGTGGCCACGGTTGCGGGTTATTTCCTTTTTTAATTGTGTCATTTTCAAAATAAGGATAATCATCAATAAAAGCGGTGGTGTGACCAGTAAAATATACTATACGAGCCCCTCTTATAATGTAATCATAACCAGAAATATAGAGTAAAGCGACAATGAGTACAATACTAATAAGTAACCATTTAAGGAGTTTTTTCAAAAAATTCATGCAGTCTATTTAGTAGAAATAAATATACAAATTTATGATGAACTTCTTAAAAAATGGAAAACTTAAAACAAGGATTGTTGTTTAAAAGGACTTTCATGATTCAATAGCCATTCCTTGCGGTGTAGTCCGCCCGCATAGCCCGTTAAACTCCCATCTGAACCAATAACACGGTGGCAAGGCACAATAATCCATAAGGGGTTTTTAGCATTGGCATTGGCAACAGCACGAATCGCTTTTACATCACCCAATTGTTTTGCTAAATCTAGGTAAGAAACCGTTTTTCCGTAAGGGATTTGTTCTAACAGTTTCCAAACTTGTTTTTGAAAATTGGTGCCTTCTGGGTTTAACTTAAGATCGAAATTTTTGCGGATACCTTGAAAATATTCTTGCAGCTGAAAGGCACAATCTTCAAGAAGTAATGGAATGATATCCGTGATTATTTCTTCGGAATCTAAAACGGTTACAGACGAAATACCATCAACATCACCAACAATTTTGGTATAGCCTAAAGGCGTTTTGATGACGCAAGTTTCCATTTTTTACTCAATTTGGTCTTTTTCGTCAATAATACCCAAACGTTTAGCCCTGGTTTCCCAACTTTTTCTTGCCAAATGTTGTAAGTCGGCTATGTTATCACTCTCGTCCATAATTTCAAAACCGAGTAAGGTTTCAATCACATCTTCCATGGTAACAATACCATTTACCGAACCATACTCATCTACGACCAATGCCATGTGGTTTTTGCTATTTACTAATAGGTCTAGTAATTTTGGGATGGCAAGAGAACGATTTACAATGATGATACTTCGTTTGATATCAGCTAATTTTTTACTGTTGTTATCATTCGCCATTTCCCTGAAAATATCATCTTTTAATACCAATCCTGTTATGTTATCGATTTCATCCTGAAATACAGGGATACGTGAAAAACGAATGTGTTGGTTTTCTTTAAAAAATGCTTCAACAGTCATATCTTCACTTACTGTTTTCATAACAGTACGCGGTGTCATAACATCTTTTGCCTGAATATTTTTAAAGGTCAATAAGTTTTTAATCACTGTGCTTTCAGAGGCTTCAAAAAGACCTTCTTCTTCTGCAATTTGTGTCATGGCATAAAATCCGTCACGACTCATTACACTATGATGTCCTTTGCCGCCAATGAGTTTGGTCGTTAGTTGTAAAACCCATAAAATCCCTGTCCATTTTAATGGGAAAATCAACAGATTTAAACTTACGGCCGTGAAGTTTCCTAATTGCCTCCAGTAAGTTGCACCTATGGTTTTAGGTATTATTTCTGAAGCCACTAAAATTAAGATGGTCATTATCGTGGAAACTACCCCAACCATAACATCTTCGGTAAATGGGAAACCAAGAAATTGCGTTTGTTCACTCCCATAAATATCGGCATATGCCGTTTTGGCTTGTACCCCCACTAAAATCGCACCTACAGTATGCGCTATGGTATTAAAGGTTAAAATGGCTATGAGTGGTCTATCCACATCTTTTTTATAATTTGCTAAAACAGCAGCAAACGATTTGCCTTCTTTTTTGTTGATATTCAAATAAGTAGGTGTTAAGCTTAGAAAAACAGCTTCAATAATGGAGCACCAAAAAGAGAATGTGATTGCGATTAATGCATAGACTATAAGTAGTCCCATAAGTGTTTAAAATTTTAGTTAAAGCTATGAAATTAATTTCACAATATGCTTTGTGATTCTTCGACTTCGCTCAGGATGACAAGATTTTTTAATTATAATTAACAGCTTAACAATTATTTAAAAATTTAACCACATCTTTTGCTAGGTAGGAGGCAAATGGCCGTTATTTGTTCTAGCATAACGGCATCGTGGTCTATCCAACCTTTTTCGGCCGCTGCTTTTAGCATGGCATATTCACCAGAAACTTGATAAACAGCCACAGGGACATCAACAACATTTTTAATATCACGAACAATATCCAAATAGCATAATCCTGGTTTTACCATGACGATATCGGCACCTTCCTCAATGTCCATTTCGGTTTCTCGAATGGCCTCGAATCGATTGGCATAATCCATTTGATAGGTTTTTTTGTCTTTTGGTATGTTAATCATATCAACGGGTGCAGAATCTAAGGCATCACGAAAAGGTCCGTAAAATGCCGAGGCATATTTTGCCGAATAACTCATAATCCCTGTATCTGTAAAACCTTCATTTTCCAAGGCTTCTCGGATGATGGCTATTCTGCCGTCCATCATATCGCTAGGTGCCACAAAATTAGCACCAGCTTTGGCATGGGAAATACTCATTTCTGCCAATACATCAATGGTAGGATCGTTCACAATAATACCGTTTTCTATGATGCCATCGTGTCCGTAAGATGAATAGGGGTCTAGAGCCACATCGGTCATCACCAACATATCGGGACACACATTTTTTACGGTTTTAATGGCACGTTGCATCAATCCGTTGGGATTTAAAGCTTCTGTACCTTTATTGTCTTTTAAGTTATCTGGGACTTTTACAAATAGCAACACCGATTTTAAACCCAACTTCCAAAGTTCCTTTACTTCTTTTTCAAGTAAATCTAAGCTAAAGCGAAAATAATTCGGCATGGAAGCAATTTCCTCTTTAATCCCCTTACCTTCTACCACAAAAAGCGGCACTAAAAAATCGTTTGGAGAGATGATGGTTTCACGAACTAATGAGCGAATGGCTTCATTGGTTCTTAGTCGGCGGTTTCTTCTTAATGGATACATTTTGAAAATGTTTATTAGTTGATGTGTTTATTTGTTTATCCAATCTATAGGATGTCTCAATACTTCAATTAATTTTTCTTCGTCACTTCCTTTTTCAGGATGGTGGTCGTAAACCCATTGTACATGAGGTGGTAAACTCATGAGAATACTTTCTATGCGTCCGTTGGTTTTCAATCCGAAAAGTGTGCCTTTATCATGCACTAAATTGAATTCAACATAACGGCCCCGCCGGATTTCCTGCCAAGTTCTTTGTGCGTCCGTATACGTCAAATCTTTTCGTTTTTCAACAATGGGAACGTACGCTTCCAAAAAGCTATTACCAACATCTGTTACAAACTTATACCAATCTTCCATGCTCATGGTTTCGTTAGCTTTGCAATAATCAAAAAACAGACCGCCAATGCCTCTTGCTTCATCACGATGCGTATTGAAAAAGTACTCATCGCAACGGGTTTTATAATCGTTGTAAAAACTTTGATTATGTCGGTCGCAAGCCGTTTTACAGATTTTATGAAAATGAATGGCATCCTCTTCAAACAAATAGTAAGGTGTTAAATCTTGTCCGCCACCAAACCAAGAATCTACAATATGGCCGTTTTCATCATACATTTCAAAGTAACGCCAATTAGCGTGAACCGTTGGCACCATCGGATTTTTGGGATGAAGAACCAAACTTAACCCGCAGGCAAAAAAGTCAACCTCGCCCACATTAAAATAGGTTTGCATGGATTTTGGAAGTTTCCCATGAACACCAGAAATATTCACGCCCCCTTTTTCAAATACACTACCATTTTCAATTACCCGTGTGCGACCACCGCCACCTTCTGGTCGTTCCCAAATATCTTCTTTAAAAAGGGCTTTGCCATCTATTTTTTCTAATGCTGATGTGATGGTATCTTGAAGGGAATGGATGTATTTGAAGAATGTATCTTTCATTATATTGATTTAGTTGTTTTGATACTCAAAATAATATAACCAATGATAGCCGAAATTAATGATCCTATAAGAATGCCAATTTTAGCGGAATCCAAATAAACAGGGTCGTCTATAAAAGCCAGACTCCCAATAAAAATAGACATAGTAAATCCAATACCCGCTAAAAAGGAAACACCTATAACTTGCCTTGAGCTAATATCTGTAGGGAGTTCTACAAGTTTCATTTTTTTAGCCAAGAATATAATGCTTGAAATACCTATGCTTTTGCCAATAATTAAACAAACTATAATGTTTATTACTAGAGCTATATCTAAACTAATGTCACTATTAATAATAACACCAGCATTAGCCAATGCAAAAATGGGGATGATGAAATAAGCAACCCAATCATGAAGATTATGCTCTAAATGTTGAAGGGGTGATTGGTATTTGGTTGACCAATCTTCCAAATTATCAATTTCATTGATTTGTTCTTTTGAAAGAATTGGTTTTTTTAAAATTGAAGCCATCTTAATATTGTTGGTAATGGTTTCTAAATTTTCTACAAACTCAGGTGTTCTAATCCTTTGACTGATGGGCACAGAAAATGCCAATAAAACACCAGCAAGTGTAGGGTGTATGCCCGCTTTTAAAAATAATGTCCAAATAATAATTCCAAATAAAACCATTAAAAACTTTGAGTAATATCCTCGAAAAGATAAAACATATAAAATAGCTAATAGTATCATGGCGGCTATCAATAGTCCAAATTTAATACTTCCGCTATAGAATAGCGCGATAACCAAAACCGCACCTAAATCATCTACAATGGCAAAAGCCGTCAAGAATACTTTCAAACTCAATGGCACTTTATCTCCAAGGAGTTTTAGTACAGCTAATGAAAAGGCAATATCGGTCGCCATCGGAATTCCCCAGCCTTTAAATGTTTCAGGATTTTGATTTAAAAGCACAAAAATACCTACAGGTACTAACATGCCACCTAGTGCACCAAACAAAGGAAATGCTACTTTTTTAATCGAATTTAATTCCCCAATTAAAAACTCCCTTTTAATTTCCAAGCCAATTAAAAAAAAGAAAATCGCCATGAGTCCGTCGTTCACCCATAAAATTAAAGGTTTGAACAACTCAAAATCTTGTGTTTTAAAACCTATTTTATATTGCCAAAGTGATTGGTAACTTTCATAAAGCGGAGAATTTGCCCAAGCTAAGGCAACAACAGTTGCTGCCATCAATAAGATACCGCTAAAGCTTTCTATCTTGACAAATTTTTGAAAAGGTGATAAGATTTTTTCGGGTATCATATATCTTGGATTTAGCTTTTATATTCTTTTACGGCATCAATGAATGCTTTGGCATGGTCTAATGGGATATTAGGTAAAATACCATGACCCAAGTTAACGATGTATTTATCTTTTCCAAATTCGTTTATCATTTGATGCACCATTTTTTTAATTTCTGAAGGGGGCGATAATAAACGGGCAGGGTCAAAATTCCCTTGAAGCGTGATGTTTCCTCCTGTTAAATAACGAGCATTTCTTGCAGAGCACGTCCAATCAATTCCTAAAGCAGATGCCTTACTTTTTGCCATCTCACCAAGGGCAAACCAACAACCTTTACCAAAGGCAATCACAGGCGCATCATCTTTTAGAGCTTCAATAATTTGGTTGATATATTGCCAAGAAAACTCTTGATAATCTACAGGTGATAGCATACCTCCCCAAGAATCAAATACTTGAACGGCATCAACACCAGCTTTTACCTTTTCCTTTAAATAGGCAATGGTGGTATCCGTAATTTTTTGAAGTAATAAATGCGCTGCCACAGGATTTGTAAAACAGAATTCTTTGGCTTTATCAAAGGTTTTACTGCCTTGGCCTTGCACACAATAACATAAAATAGTCCATGGCGAACCTGCAAATCCAATAAGTGGGATTTCATCATTCAACAATTCCTTAGTGGCTTTTATGGCTTGATACACGTAATCTAACGCTTGTGTTACATCTGGAACAATCACATTATCAACATCTTGTGAAGTGCGAACAGGATTCGGTAAATAAGGCCCAAAATTTGGTTTCATTTGTACCTCGATATTCATCGCTTGTGGAATCACCAAAATATCACTAAATAAAATAGCGGCATCCATACCGTAACGGCGAATGGGCTGCACGGTGATTTCGCTTGCTATTTCTGGTGTTTGGCAACGTGTAAAGAAATCATATTTATCACGTAATGCTATGAACTCTGGTAAATAGCGACCTGCTTGACGCATCATCCAAACTGGTGGACGGTCTACAGTTTCTCCTTTTAAGGCTCTTAAAAATAAATCGTTTTTCATACAGCTTTTGGCTTTTGGCTATTAGCCTTTAGCCTTGTTTTATTTTATTAATTAAACCATTGATCATTTTTGCTTCTTTTTCGATATTTTGAAAGACAGACATTAAAGCTTCTGGCTCTATAAAACCTAGTTCTTTAGAAATAATTAATTGTGTTTCTAATTCAAATAAAGAACCCATTGCAATTTCTAAGAAGCGTTTAAATTCAATGTCACTATTTCTGCTGCAACCTTCAGCTATGTTAGAAGGAACAGAAACAGCTGCTCTCGTTATTTGGCTTCTTAAACCAAACTTTTCTTCAGAAGGCAGTTTTTCAGATAATAGGTAAACTTCCTTTACAAGGTCTATACTATCTTTCCAAATGTCAAGTTTTCTAAAATCTCTCATTTTTTTAATTTTGCTAAAGGCTAAAGGCTAAAGGCTAAAGGCTAAAGGCTAAAGGCTAAAGGCTAAAGGCTAAAGGCTAAAGGCCAACATAATATTCATTCACCAATTCAATAACACTTTCAACGGTTGGTACTTTTGAGATCCTTACATCATCAAAATGTTTTTTGGCTTCGGTTGCCGTGGTATCACCAATACAAAAGGCAATGCCACTTGCGTGGTTCTTTTCTATATAACTTTGAACGGTTGACGGACTGTAAAACATAACACCTTCAACAGAATCAGGAATTTTTACGGCATCAAATTTTGTTTGATAGGCTTCTACTTCGTTGACTTTAATATTATTTGCTTCTAGAATGGTTGGTAAATCATCCAATCTTAAATCACTGCAAAAATACGTCACTTCTGCGCCTTCCATGTAATCAATTAAATAATGAGCTAGTTTTTTTGCACTATTTTCTGAATGGGTAACTTTACCTATCTTTTTTTCAACCAACTGTTTAGTTCGTCTGCCCACACAATATATGTTTTTAAATTGCAATTCGATAGCAGAATAGTTGGTAGTTAAAGATTCTACAGCATTTTTACTTGTTATTATCACGTTTTTGATTTCATTTTTCAGAAAACGAGGATGGATTCTATTCAAATTTATTTTTATGAAGTCGGCACTATCAACCACTACTTTTTCATTAAATAAAAGTCGCTGATCTTCCGTAAGCGATTTGGTGGAATATATATTGGTTCTTTTATTGGAATGTTTGATGGTATCCATAAGGCGTTTACCACCACGTTCAATAACAAAATTGGCACAAAAGTCGGCCATATCATGATGCTCGCCCAATTTTTTAACTCTTGTAACATCAATTCTTTTAGAACCATCGG
>NCDW01000176.1 GCA_002280395.1 Flavobacteriales bacterium 32-35-8 | reverse complement strand
ATTCTAATAAATTATGTTGCCTTTGGCCAAAAGGGAGAATTTTATGGAACTGTCAAATTTGATAATAATGAACCTGTTTTTGGGGCACATATTGTTTTAAAAGACGCTAACGCCTTTAAACAAGAAACGGTGTCTGGAATGAATGGTGAGTTTAATTTTAAGAATATCCCTTATGGAAATTATCATTTTGAAATAAATTCTTTAAACACCAAACAGAAAACTATCAGTGCTACGCTTAATTCTGAAAAGAACCACGTAAACATATCATTAAACATTTCCGATTATCAAGATTTAGAAGAGGTCCTTCTTAAATCTAAAACAATAAAGAAAAGAATTGAAGAAAAAGGGTTTGCAGTTGGTGTTATTGAAACGAAAGATGTAGCACTTCAATCGATCCAAGTTAACGAACTTTTAGATAGAACCGCTGGGGTTAGGGTAAGACAATCCGGCGGATTAGGATCCCAAGCAAACTACATTCTTAATGGTATGTCTGGCAATTCCGTCAAAATTTTTGTAGATGGCATTCCTATTAGAAATTACGGACCTTCCTTTTCATTAAATAGCATACCGCCTGCCATAATTAAGCGTATTGAAATTTACAAAGGTGTTGTACCTCCACATTTATCGGATGATGCCATGGGTGGCGCCATTAATATCGTTTTAAACAATGCTATGTCTAATCAATTAACGGCGTCTGTTTCTGCAGGTTCTTTTGGGACTTATCAAACTGATGTAAATGGCGGGTATAGGAATATTAAAAACGGATTTACAGTAAGTGGTTCCGGTTTTATTAACTATTCTGATAATGATTATCGCGTATGGGGAGATCAAGTAGCGGTACAACTAGCTCCAGGCACACCCGATGTTTATATTAAGGCAAGGCGTTTTCACGATCGTTACAGGTCGCAAGGCGGAAAAGCCGAAATAGGATATACAAATGTGGATTGGGCCGACAAATTTATGATAGGCGCTTTATTATCCAATATGGATCAACAAATACAAACGGGTGCAACCATGGAAATTGTGTATGGAAACAGATTTACCGAACAAAATACCAACATGTTTAATTTAGATTATGCTAAATCCAATATTGTAGAAAATTTAGATTTAAATGTTTTCGCTTCCTACTCTAAACTTATCCGAAAAACAATTGACACCATTGCTACACAATATAGCTGGTTGGGCCATCCAACAAATTATTATAATAACCCGGATGTTTGGGCTTCTGGTGCAGAAGCAGGACTACCCACTTTACAAAAAGATATAGACCAAACCTTTAATACGAGAACAAATCTTGCCTACAGATTTAATGATTTAAATACGCTTCAGCTTAACCACTTATTAAACACATTTACCAGAGATTCTCACGATCCCATGTTGCCCGCCATAGAAAACGCCATGCAGGAAGAACGGGAATACTTAAAAAGCATTTTATCGCTTTCTTTTGAAAATCTTGCCTTTAATGAGAAACTTAGAACTACCGTTTTTGCTAAATCATATATTATGGACAGAAATTCTAAAGTGAGGAAACGTACAGGAAACACGTCTAATTCCACTGTGATTAT
Organism: Flavobacteriales bacterium 32-35-8; assembly: GCA_002280395.1. Taxonomy (GTDB): domain Bacteria; phylum Bacteroidota; class Bacteroidia; order Flavobacteriales; family Flavobacteriaceae; genus Confluentibacter. The sequence goes on along the minus strand of NCDW01000176.1, from coordinate 3,907 downwards.
AGAAGAAACGGCTATAAAATCTGATAATATTGGCTTTGGAGCTGCTATTTCTTATAGTTTAACACCTAAATTATCCATTAATGGTTCTGCAGAAAAAGCGGTGAGGCTACCAGAAGCAGGCGAAGTTTTTGGAAATGTAGCAAACAACATCAATGCTGCCACAAATTTAAAACCAGAACGTAGTAACAATTATAATCTTGGGGTAACTTTTAGTAATATTAAATTTAACAGCCATACTTTCAACATCACCACCAATGCTTTTATTAGAGATACTGAAGATTTAATAATGCAATTACCCGTTGGAAATACCGAAGAATTTTTTCAAAACTCAAATGTTGGCAAAATATACACCGAAGGGTTTGATTTTGAAATAAGTTACGATTATAAAAAGAAACTGTTTTTTAGTGGGAACACCTCTTTCTTTAATGCTCGAGATTATAATGTAACCTTTGATAATAATGGTAATCCTATTACGCCTTCTTATGAAAGATTGCCCAATACTCCCTATTTTACAATGAATTACAACCTAAGGTTTAACACCAAAGACGTATTACAAAAAGGCTCTAATCTTGCTTGTTATACCAACATGCTATATGTGCACGAGTTTTTTAGACATGGTAACACGTTAGGTGGTGCGGGCAAAACCATCATTCCTACTCAAATTGCCAACGATATTGGTTTTGCTTACACATTTCCTAATGAAAAATTAACCTTCAGCTTCGATGTAAAAAACATTTTTGACCGACAAATTTTTGATAATTACGCGCTGCAAAAACCAGGTAGAGGTTTCTACGGAAAATTAACATACTCCATTTTATAAATATTTTATAACAAATAAAACAAAAACAATGAATTTAAAATCTTTTTTAAAACTTACTTTAATTTTAATAGTATCATCAACCATTTTTTCATGTAGTAATGATGATAACGGTAGTCCAGAAACGCCAGACCCTTCTTCTTCCCGATCTTATCATTTAGTTCTAGGTCAAGGTTCTATAGGAGAATCTGCAACCTATGTACAAGGGGTAACTGTAGAGAAAATGCAAGACCCAAACGCCACCTTTTCATTTAATAATTTTGGATTTGAAGTGCCATCTACCCGTACGGCAAGAGTGTATACCTCAAACGATGGAAACACTTTATACAATCTAAATTATGGTGGCGGTGCTGTGGCAAAATATAACTACAATGGCGGACAAAATTATGCCTTAAGCTTAAACACGGATATCCAAGCTGTCATGGGTACAACGAATCCACGCTGGACAAAAATTGATGATAACTATGCCATGTTACAACACGTAACTACCCAACACCAATATGACGATCCTACTGCTACAAGCCCTGTTTACCTAAGAACATCTACAACGGTCATTTTAGCTTTAGTAAATTTAAGTACAATGACTATCATACAAAATACGTCTTTTGAATTCCCATGGAATCAAACCGAAGCTGCCCAAGGAATTTATGTTTCAAGAATTGATGCTCCTGTAGTATCTAACGGGAAATTGTATTATGGAGCTGCAAAAAATAAGTATGATCCTATTACAGCTGCCAATGTAACCATGGTTTATCAAGATGCTGAAACTTTAGTGGTTGATTATCCTTCATTAAAAAACCCAACAACCTTAAGAACAAATGTTGGTGGTGCCGCTGGCTCTACCAATGGATATCGAACACCCGTTGCCCATATAGATGAACATGGAGATACCTTCCAATTGGTTACTTCTGGCGATGTTTCCATTTTAAAAATCAGCAATGGTGTTTACGATGCAACTTACGGGAAATTCGATATCAAATCGCTTTTAGGATACACTGCCGAAGCAAATACTGGTTGGTTTTATGCTGGAAATGGCATAGGTTACATTCCTGTTTTAAACAAGGATGCAGGAAATAGTGCTAGTGCTAACTGGGGAATAGTTCGGGTAGATCTTTACAACAAAACAGCTGTAAAAATGAATATCCCACTTTCATTATGGCTAAGACAATATCAATGGGCTAGTGTTATTGATGGTAAGGTTTACATGGCTTTAACAGAACTGGGTGGCGAAGGAAATATTTATATTTTCGACCCAACTTCAAACGATGCTAATGGATATACAGTAGGTGCAAAATTACAAACTGGTACCGATGCTTTTTATCTAGGAATTTTCTAAAGCATTCGCAACGTAGAAAATAAAAAAGAGGCTGTCTTGAATTAAGACAGCCTCTTTTTTATTAATTTTAGAATAAATTATTCTTGTGCTGCTTCAGCTACTGATGTTTCTGATGCTGCTTCTGCTCCTTCTTCTTCTTCTTCATCTTCTGTAACGGCAGCTCTTGAACGTCTTACTTGACAAATAACGGTGTTATCTGGATGCATAAATTTATAAGCTTCATTTTCTAATGCAGTAATATAAAGCTTATTTCCTATTTTAAGAGGTGTAATATCTACCTCAATAAAATCAGGTAAATTAGCTGGCAATGCTTTTACTTTTAAGCTACGGTAGTTTTTACGCAATACACCACCGTTTTTAACACCTCTGGAATTTCCAACAAATAAAACCGGAATTTCCATAGTGATTTCTTTGTTTTCAAATAACTGATAAAAATCTATATGTAAGATTCTATCTGTTACTGGGTGAAATTGAATGTCTTGTAAAATCGCATTATACGTTTTACCGCCTTCTATAGCAATCACAACTGTATGCGCATTTGGTGTGTATACAAGTTTAGAGAACGCTAGTTCGTTTGCTGAGAAATGAACTGGTGTATCTCCTCCGTATAATACGCAAGGAACCTGACCAGCATTACGTAAGGCTTTTGTTGCTTTTTTGCCCACGCTTTCTCTTTGAGATCCGTTGATTGTAATTGATTTCATTTTTCTATTTATATATTAATTAATACTCTCTTTAGTATTCCTTATGAAAACATAAAGAATATGCTACATCACAAATTTTGAACTTATGGATTTATTGTTGTGCACTTTATGCATAACATCTGCAAATAAGTTGGCACAGCTTAAAACCCGAAGCTTATCACTATGTTGTTTTAGTGGAATAGAATCGGTAATGATTAATTCCTCTAACTTTGATTTTTCAAGTCTTTCATAAGCGCTGCCAGATAAAAGGGCGTGCGTGCATATAGCTCTAACGCTTAATGCGCCACGTTCCATCATTAAATCGGCAGCTTTGGTTAATGTGCCTGCAGTATCGACCATATCATCTACCAATACCACATTTTTTCCCGTTACATCGCCAATAAGTTCCATATGCGAAATGGTATTGGCTATGGCGCGTTGTTTATAACAGATAACAACATCACACTCCAATGCTTTTGAATAGGCATAAGCTCTTTTAGAACCACCCATGTCTGGTGACGCAATTGTTAAATTATCCAAATTCAAGCTTTGCAAATAAGGCAGAAAAATAGTCGAAGCAAATAAATGGTCTACAGGCTTTTCAAAAAAACCTTGAATTTGGTCGGCATGCAAATCCATGGTAATAATACGTGTTGCACCGGCTGCCTCCAACATTTTTGCTACCAATTTTGCCGCAATGGGCACTCTTGGTTTATCTTTTCTATCTTGTCTTGCCCAACCAAAATATGGCAATACCGCTGTAATATGTCTCGCAGATGCGCGTTTAGCGGCATCAATCATCAACAACATTTCCATCAAGTTTTCTGGGCCTGGATTGGTAGAACCTATAATGAATATTCTGGTACCGCGAATAGATTCTTCATAAGAAGGCTGAAACTCGCCATCACTGTAAGTAGATGTTATGACGTTACCTAATGTAGCACCAAAAGCTTTGGCAATTTTTTCACCAAGCACTTTACTTTGGGTACAAGCAAAAATTTTAGCTTCGGTAATAACGATAGGCATAGTTAACTTGTTGTTTTGTAGCCTATAAAGACTACCCTGATTTTA
>NCDW01000175.1 GCA_002280395.1 Flavobacteriales bacterium 32-35-8 | reverse complement strand
TTGGATTAAAAGATGATATATCGGTTTTAACCCCATTAACTAAAATAATTGCCCAATTTATATCTATTTCATTTATTTTAAGCAATCAAGGGTTTGTCATACATTCTTTAAATGGTTTTTTTGGAATTTATGAAATACCAATATATGTTCATTATATCATCGGAGCTTTTATTATGATAACTATTATCAATGCTTATAATTTGATTGATGGTATTGATGGGTTAGCTGCCATAGTTGGCATAGTCATTCTAATAATTTATGCTACCATATTTTTTATGACCAAAGAATATTTCTTTGTATTGATTAGCTTGACCTTAAACGGTTGTCTTATAGCTTTTTTAAAGTATAATTTTTCTGTCTCAAATGAAAAGATTTTTATGGGAGATACAGGGTCCCTTATTGTGGGCTATATAATTAGCATATTAACACTTAAATTTTTAGCATTACCGGCTGAAAAGTATGATAGCCTTCCTTTTTTAACAGAAAATATACCTTTAATAGCTATTGGGATTTTGATTGTACCGTTATTTGATACTGCTAGAATATTTACAATCAGAATAGCAAACAAAAAAAGTCCATTTTCACCAGACAGAAACCATACCCATCACATTTTGATAGATTATTTTAAAATTTCACACCAAAAGGCAAGTTTTATAATTGGGGGATTTAATTTGTTATTTGTTTATCTATTAATATTTTTAGGCAGTGCTTCTTACAATTTTTGGTTAGCAACAACTTTGGTAATAACCGTTGTTATGCTAGGTTATTTTTTCTACAGATTTGATTACAGTTTTGCTAACATTAAAAGAAAAGTTTGGTTTAAAAAAAAGATAGAAAAAGCAAGGGAAAAGAGTAAAAAAATAATCCGCAAGAAAAAAAAGTAAATTGAATGAATTTATTTCAATAGGCTTAATCGATAAACAATACAACACACTATGAAAAAGGTATTAATAACTGGGGCAGCTGGCTTTTTAGGGTCGCATTTGACCGACCGGTTTCTAAAGGAAGGCTATTACGTGATTGGTATGGACAATTTCATCACGGGTGATAAAAAGAATATTAAACATTTGGAGCATAATCCGAATTTTGAATTCATAGAGTATGATGTCACAAAACATATCTCCATAGATGGGGGTCTAGATTATATTTTACATTTTGCTTCTCCTGCAAGTCCCATCGATTATTTAAAAATACCTATCCAAACTTTAAAAGTGGGTTCATTAGGCACGCATAATTTATTGGGTTTAGCTAAAGCAAAAAGATCACGTATATTAATTGCTTCGACTTCTGAAATTTATGGAGACCCATTAGTGCATCCGCAAACCGAAGATTATTATGGCAATGTAAATACCATAGGGCCAAGAGGTGTCTACGATGAAGCGAAACGTTTTCAAGAATCCATAACGATGGCATATAATAGGTTTCACGGTTTAGAAACACGTATTGTGCGTATTTTTAATACGTATGGCCCGAAAATGAGACTTAATGATGGACGAGTAATTCCGGCCTTCATGGGGCAGGCTTTAAGGGGTGAAGATTTAACTATTTTTGGTGATGGCTCCCAAACCCGCTCATTCTGTTATGTTGATGATCAGGTGGAGGGTATTTATCGTTTGTTGTTAAGCGATTACGATCATCCAGTAAATATTGGAAACCCCCATGAAATATCCATTAAGGATTTTGCTGAGGAAATTATAAAGCTAACAGGAACAAGCCAAAAAGTAATTTATAAAGATTTACCGGTTAATGACCCCATGCAAAGGCAGCCAGACATTTCTTTAGCGAAAAAATTATTAGGTTGGGAACCTAAGGTGAATAGGGCTGAAGGCATGAAAATCACCTATGACTACTTTAAAAGCTTAACAGAAGAAGAACTTTACAAAAGCGAACATAAAGATTTTTCTAATTATACAACCAAATAGGATATAAAAACTTAGCGATGGATTATATTTAATCATATCCACCGCTTGTTTACCTTCATTTTGAAAGCTTTAGTTTCTATCATAACGCCCATGTTTAATTCTGAAGCTTATATTTCAGAAACCATAAGTAGCATTATCAACCAAACCTATCCGAACTGGGAATTGGTATTAATTGATGATTGTTCAACGGACAATACGATTGAAATTGTTCAGACATTCATTCGCAAACACCCCAATATAAAGCTCATTAAGAATCCAGCTAATCTTGGAGCTGCCATTACTAGAAACAAAGGCATTGAAGCCGCTAAAGGAGCATATATCGCGTTTTTAGATGGTGATGATGTATGGAAGCCAAAAAAGTTAGAAACCCAGTTGGATTTTATGAATTCTAACGATTGTGATGTTTGTTTTAGTAGTTACGATTTAATGAATGAAGAAGGTACTTTTTTAAATACTCAAGTAAAAGCTTTAAAAATACTGCCTTACAAAAAACTTTTAAAAAGCAATTATATAGGCAATTTAACAGGCATGTACAACGCTGATGTTTTGGATAAAATCTTATCTCCTAATTTGCGAAAACGCCAAGATTGGTTGTTGTGGTTGGCTGCCATTAAAAAGTCTGGAAAACCAGCTTTAGGCATCCAAGAATCATTGGCATATTATCGTGTTAGAAAAGACTCTATGTCCTCAAATAAAATAAATTTATTAAAGCACAATTATTGGGTTTATAAGAAAGGATTGAGATTTTCAACCATAAAATCTCTTTACTTAATGCTTATATTTTTATTTGAACACTTTTTTATAAAGTCAAAACAAACCGTTTCTACAAATAAGATTTAAACTGTTTCAGTTTACCTCGATTACTTCTTTCCAAAGATTCTTTTCTTTCAAATTGAATGGTCAATCCAGATTCTAAATAGGTTTCAATCGCCTTATTTATGTCCTTAATTTTTTGTTCAGAAAGCAATTCATTGCTGGTATAGCTTATTTTAAAAGTATTTATTTCAAGCTGTTCAATAATAAATTCTTTTACGTTGCCACCATCTTCAATAACCGTTTTGGTTACATAGTAAAAGGTTAGTCCAGCCGCTTTTTTCCCACTGGGTAATACAACAACATCATTGGTTCTGCCTATTAATGTTTCAAGAATGGGTTTGTTGGCTGTACTGAGTTTTGAAAGCTTCCCCATATCACCCAAATCATAGCGAATAAACGGATGTGCTTTGTTGTAAAGCGATGTAATAACCACACGGCCTTCTTGTCCGTTAGGCAATACTTGATTGTTTTCAGCAAGAATTTCAATAAACAAATCTTCATTATTTATCATCCATTCCCCATTTGTATTCTCAAAGGCAATCAAACCCAACTCGGCAGCTCCGTATTCATTAATTACGGGTACTCCAAGATACGTTTCCAATAACTTTTTATCATCTTCAAAAAGCATTTCAGAAGTGACAATACACGCTTTTAATGTCGGGCAAACATGTTTAAGAACTATATTTTTTCGTTGTAAAAATTTAGCAAATTGAACAATGGAACTCGTATAACCATTTATATAATCGAATTGTGTTGATTCAAATTTTTTCAGGTTTTTTTCAAATTGAGAATCACTTAAATCAAAAACTGAAAATCGATATCGGTTGCTTAAAAAATCCTTTGTTCGTTCTTTGTAATACCCTGTTTTATTTAAAGGAATCCCATAAAAACGCGCTTGTTTCGAGGAGTTAAAATCTAAATCGAACCATCCATATCTGTCCATAAATCCAGCCCAAGTTAAGGCATGGCTAAATGTGTCTTTTGCAAAAATAAACGGGTCACCAGAGGAACCGGATGTTTTATTGATGTACACATTTTTTTTTGAAAATCCTTCAGAAAGTCGATTGACCAAAGGTTGTTGTAAATCCCGTTTTGTCATGATAGGAATACTATTCCAATCCAGCGCATTGGCATTTTTTGCAAAGGTTTTATAAAACGGATTATAGTTTAAATGATAAGAAACAATCTCTTGCTTTTTAGTTTTAGCATAAGCAGACATGTCTTTTTCATTCTGAATAGCCTTCAAAACAGATTTGGCTTTTTTTATGGGGAAGCCATTAATTTTTAAAGAAAGATCAAACAATTTCAAGTGGAAAGTAATTTTTGTAAAGTAAATAAAAAATATTCTTGAATTCGGCTCATTAATTTTATTTTTGCACCACATAAAATAGAAATCACAATGAACATTCTAATTCTAGGTTCTGGCGGAAGGGAACATACATTCGCTTGGAAAATTGCTCAAAGTCCGTTATGCAAACAATTATTTGTTGCTCCAGGAAATTCTGGAACCGCAAACATAGCAACCAATGTGAATATTGGTGTAAACGATTTTGAAGCTATAAAAGAACTGGTTTTAGATAAAGATATTGATATGGTTGTGGTTGGCCCGGAAGATCCTTTGGTTCTTGGTGTTCACGACTTCTTTTTAAATGATGATGCTATTAAACATATTTCGGTGATTGGTCCGCAAAAAGTCGCCGCACAATTAGAAGGCAGTAAGGAATTTGCTAAAGAATTTTTATTCCGACATAACATTCCAACGGCTGCTTATGAAAGTTTCACCAAAGAAACTGTTGAAAAAGGTTATGCGTTTTTAGAGACCTTAAAACCGCCTTATGTTTTAAAAGCAGATGGTTTGGCAGCGGGAAAAGGCGTTGTTATTTTAAATGATTTAGACGACGCTAAAGCGGAATTAAAGAGCATGTTGGTGGATTCTAAATTCGGACAAGCGAGCACAAAAGTCGTGATTGAAGAGTTTTTAGATGGCATCGAATTAAGCTGTTTTGTGTTGACCGATGGTAAAAATTATAAAATATTGCCAACTGCAAAAGATTACAAACGTATTGGCGAAGGCGATACGGGTTTGAATACAGGCGGTATGGGCGCCGTGTCTCCAGTACCTTTTGCTACAGCTGAATTTCTCAATAAAATTGAAGAGCGCATTGTAAAACCAACGATAAGCGGTTTTAAGAAAGATAAGTTGCCTTATGTCGGTTTTGTGTTCATCGGACTCATAAAAGTTGGAAACGACCCAAAAGTGATTGAATACAATGTGCGTATGGGCGATCCAGAAACTGAGGTTGTGTTGCCAAGATTGAAAAATGATTTTGTTGAAATACTTCAAGCGATGGCTAATGGAACCTTAGATAACATCCATATTGAAATTGATGAACGTGCCGCAACAACCATCATGTTAGTATCTGGAGGTTATCCTGAAGATTATGAAAAAGGAAAAGAAATTTTAGGTATTGATACCATTGAAGGTTCCATGGCTTTTCATGCAGGTGCTCAACTAAAAGACGGCAAAGTAGTAACCTCTGGAGGTCGTGTTATGGCAATTACTTCTTACGGTAATACGTATCAAGAAGCCATAAAAAAATCTTATCAAAATATAGAAAAACTATGTTTTGATAAGATGTATTATCGTAAGGATATTGGTTTCGATTTATAAAAACGAATGTGAAGATATACTTTTATCTTCTTCGTTGTTGTCATTGAACTTTTTAAGCTGAATCAT
>NCDW01000174.1 GCA_002280395.1 Flavobacteriales bacterium 32-35-8 | reverse complement strand
TGGTTTTTTGCGCTTCTTTATTAACAATGATTTTACCATTAAAAACCCCTGTTGAGTTTTCACCAAAAATACCTTTATAATCTTGATGGCTTTCACAATTTGGTTCTATATGATGTACCAACGTGTTATGGTCTACATGTTGTTTTTCACCAATAATGGTGATTCCTTTTAAAGTAGAATCGATGCGTTCGCCTTTCTGATAAAAATTCAGATTATTACGAACCAATTTTCCTCCAAAAGAAAAGGTGTGTACTGAGGCAACGCTTTCTCGCAGTTGATTAATAAACGTATTGTCTATTAATGAAGCATTTAAAGTGTCATTTTGGATTTTATAATAATCAACAATAGCGCGTTTGTTTGCGAAAATTTCGGTAACGCTATTCGTTAACACAGCATTATCAGTTAAACTTTGGTGGCGCTCTATAATCTGCACATGCGAATTCTCATCAACCACAATCAAATTACGTGGTTGCAACATAACAGCAGATTCATTTCCTGTTGAAAAATGTATGATTTGAATTGGTTTTGCAACCATTTTATTCTTAGGAATATGAATATAGGCTCCTTCGCTTGAAAAAGCCGTGTTAAGTGATGGCAAACTGTCCTTAGTAGCCGCTTTATTGAAATAATTTTCAATAACCAAACGGTATTTTGGCTTGGACATAGCAGCGGACATCAAGCAAATATCCATACCATCATGTGTGGTTTGGGATAAATGCGACGAATATTTCCCATCTATAAACACAATTTTATAAGAGTCTATATCATGAATAAAATACTTTTTAACATCACTGAATTCTATGGAATTTTCCTGTTTTGGAAAGATGCTGTAATCTTCTTTTAAGATACTATTTAGAGACGTGTATTTCCAAGCTTCTTCCTTTTTGCTAGGAAAGCCTTTTTCTTCAAATGTTTTTATGGCATCATTTCTAAGATCGTTCAAATAAGTGTCATCCTCAAGCTGATTTTCGAACACTAGAAATGATGATAATAATTTTTCTTTTAAATCCATTTTTCTGTCATTCCTGCGAAAGCAGGAATCTTTTTAATTGTAACTATTGCTTTATTGTGGATTCCTGCCTACGCAGGAATGACAAAACTAATTACGCATTCACTTCCTCTTTAATCCAATCGTAACCCTTTTCCTCAAGTTCATGTGCTAATTCTTTACCACCAGATTTTACAATACGGCCATTGTACAACACGTGAACAAAATCTGGAACGATATAATCCAACAAACGTTGGTAATGCGTAATCACAAGAACGGCATTGTCTTTACTTTTTAGTTTATTAACACCATTTGCCACAATACGAAGCGCATCAATATCCAAACCAGAATCGGTTTCGTCAAGGATGGCTAATTGAGGTTCAAGCATCGCCATTTGAAAGATTTCATTACGTTTTTTTTCTCCGCCAGAAAATCCTTCATTTAAAGAACGTGATAAAAATTTTCTATCAATTTCCAGTAATTCGGATTTTTCACGGATTAATTTTAGCATGTCTTTAGCGGGCATTTCTTCCAAACCTTTAGCCTTACGAGTTTCGTTGATAGCCGTTTTCATAAAGTTAGTTACAGAAACTCCTGGGATTTCTACGGGATATTGAAACGACAAGAAAATACCTTTATGGGCACGTTCTTCTGCTGCTAAATCCTCAATATCTTCACCATTAAAAATGATAGATCCTTTGGTAACCTCGTATTCTTCTTTTCCAGCAACAACAGAAGCCAAGGTACTTTTTCCAGAACCGTTTGGTCCCATAATAGCATGAACTTCCCCTGCTTTAATTTCTAAATTAATGCCTTTTAAAATACTTTTATCGTCAACACTTGCGTGTAAATTTTCAATTTTTAACATACTTACTTATTAAAATTCCAATTCTTAAATTCTAAATTCCAAAGATGTTTAATTAATGGACTTTGGATTTTTTCAATTTTGATTATTATGTAGTTATCCTACAGATCCTTCTAAGCTAATTTCCAATAATTTTTGGGCTTCTACGGCAAACTCCATAGGAAGCTTGTTTAATACATCTTTACTAAAACCATTCACGATTAAGGCGATAGCTTTTTCTGTATTTATACCACGTTGGTTACAATAGAAAATTTGGTCTTCACCAATTTTACTTGTAGTCGCTTCGTGTTCTATTTTTGCTGTTTTATTTTTTGCTTCAATATATGGGAATGTATGCGCACCACATTCGTTGCCCATTAATAAACTATCGCATTGCGAAAAGTTACGGGCGTTATCGGCATTTGGACTAATTTTTACCAATCCGCGGTAACTGTTTTGGGATTTTCCTGCTGAAATTCCTTTTGAAATGATAGTCGATTTGGTGTTTTTTCCCAAATGAATCATCTTGGTTCCAGTATCAGCTTGTTGAAAATTATTTGTTACAGCAATGGAATAAAATTCCCCAACCGAATTATCACCTTTCAACACACAACTTGGGTATTTCCATGTAATTGCAGAACCCGTCTCTACTTGCGTCCATGAGATTTTCGCATTCTTTTCGCATAAACCACGTTTGGTCACAAAGTTGTAAACGCCACCTTTGCCTTCGGCGTTGCCTGGATACCAATTTTGAACGGTGCTGTATTTTATTTCAGCATTATCAAGTGCAATTAACTCTACAACAGCGGCATGCAATTGATTTTCGTCGCGACTTGGTGCGGTACAACCCTCTAAGTAACTCACATAACTGCCTTCATCGGCAATCACCAAAGTACGTTCAAATTGTCCGGTTCCAGCTTGATTGATTCGGAAATAAGTTGATAATTCCATAGGGCATCTAACGCCTTTCGGAATGTAACAAAAACTACCATCACTAAAAACGGCACTGTTTAAGGCAGCATAAAAATTATCCTTTTGAGGAACGACGCTGCCGATATATTTTTTTACCAATTCTGGATGTTCTTTAATGGCTTCACTTATGGAACAGAAAATAATCCCTTTTTCTCCAAGTGTTTTCTTGAAAGTAGTAGCAACAGAAACAGAGTCAACCACAACATCCATAGCAACACCAGATAGTTTTTTTTGCTCGTCTAATGAGATTCCTAATTTAGCAAATGTTGCCAATAATTCTGGATCTACCTCATCAAGACTATCGTATTTTGGTTTGCTATTTGGAGCAGAATAATAAGAAATAGCTTGAAAATCTGGTTTTACGTAACTAACATTAGCCCATTCTGGCTCAATCATTTCTTTCCAAGATTTAAAGGCTTCAAGTCTCCAATTAGTCATCCATTCTGGCTCGCCTTTTTTAAGAGAAATAGCTCTTACAATATCTTCATTCAAGCCCACAGGAAAGGTGTCGGATTCTATATCCGTATAAAAACCATACTCATATTGCTTGGTTTTAAGCTCTTCTCTTAAATCGTCCTCTGTATATTTACTCATGTTTTTTGTTTAAAGTGAAAATGATTCACCACAACCGCAAGTTCGGTTAGCATTAGGATTGTTAAAAACAAAACCTGTCCCGTTTAATCCTCCTGAATATTCTAAGGTGGTGCCTACTAAATATAAAAAGCTTTTTTTATCCACTATAATTCTAACACCATTATCCTCAAACACCTTATCGCCGTCTTGCTGCTGTTTGTCAAATTTTAAATCGTAAGACAAACCAGAGCAACCACCACTTTTAACACCTACACGAACATAGTCTGTAACTGGGTTATAGCCGTCATCATTCATAAGTTCTATAACTTTCTTTTTGGCTATTTCTGATACTTTAATCATGATTATTATATAGATTTTGTCTAAATAGGGTACAAATATACAACATATGTCACGGATTTTCACATAACCTAACATTATATTAGCATATGCTTTTATAGGTTTTTCTTATTGATTTACATATAAAGATGGATATATAAACAATGCTTCTTATTTTTGCAGCATGATAGAAGATAAAAACCAAGAAAGAACCCCATTAAGCCATTTAGGGGAATTTGCACTTATTGAGCATTTAACTAAAAATTTTAAAATAAACCATACATCAACCATCAAAGGTATTGGCGATGATGCTGCGGTTTTAAATTTTAAAGATAAAAAAGTAGTGGTTTCAACCGATTTACTTGTTGAAAGTGTGCATTTCGACTTAAGTTACATGCCCTTAAAACACCTGGGTTATAAAGCCGTTGTGGTTAATTTATCTGATGTGTATGCCATGAATGCGACACCTACACAGATTACCGTTTCTATTGCTGTTTCTAACAGATTTCCTTTGGAAGCTCTTGAAGATTTGTATGCTGGTATTGAAACGGCGACCCAAATTTACAATATCGATTTAATTGGCGGTGACACGACATCTTCTAATACGGGTTTGTTAATTTCCATTACGGCTATTGGTGAAGTTGAAGACCAAAAAATAGTATATAGAAACGGTGCAAAACCTAATGATTTATTGGTTGTGACTGGTGATTTAGGAGCCGCTTATATGGGTTTGCAAGTCTTGGAGCGTGAAAAAGAAGTTTTTAAGGTGAACCCGAATTCCCAACCAGATTTAGAACCATATACCTATATTGTTGAACGGCAATTAAAGCCTGAAGCACGTAAAGACATTATAAAATTATTGGAAGAGCTAAACGTTACGCCAACGTCTATGATTGATATTAGTGATGGTTTATCATCTGAAATTATCCATTTATGCAAACAAAGTCAAGTAGGTTGCGATTTATATGAAGAAAAAATACCATTAGATCCTGCTGTTATTTCTGTATGCGAAGAATTCAAGATTGATAGTACTACCGTTGCATTGAATGGAGGTGAAGATTACGAATTATTATTCACCATATCCCAAGAAGATTACCCTAAGATTAAAGCAAATCCAAATTTTACGGTCATTGGTTTTATGAAAGAAGCTGAAACTGGCATGCATTTGGTGACTAGAGCAGAATCAAGAATACCGTTAAAGGCCCAAGGGTGGAAAAATTTTAATAATTAGGCAGGAATCAATACTTCTTTTTTATTTGTAGCCTTTTTGTTGTTTATTTTTTTCATCATACGCTTGTGATGAATACGCTCTAATATATCGTTAATTTCCTTAAACTTTGGAGTTAGCTCAATTAAACTTCCATTACTATTGGTTGTTAATTGCTTGTGACAGTTTACACAAGTATATTCCTTAACATGAAACGTAACATCTCTAGTAACATGAAAATCATGCCCAAACATCTTACATTGAATTTGTTTCATATTTTAACAATTAGTTAGCTTAGAGGGTATTAAATTATTAATATAATTAGCGTTATTTTAATGATTCGTCAATAAATCGACGAAATGACCATTTTTTCCCTTGAACGCATGGTTCTCTTTTCATGAATGCGTTCTAAAATGGCATTTATCTCTTTAAACTTGGGCGTTAGTTCGATTAAATAGCCATTGCTGTTGGTGGTTAATTGTTTTTTGCAATGCCTGCAAGTGTATTCTTTTACGTAGTAGGTAACTTTTTTACTTACTTCATAATCATGGCCAAAAAGATTGCAGTATATTTTTGGAATGATG
>NCDW01000173.1 GCA_002280395.1 Flavobacteriales bacterium 32-35-8 | reverse complement strand
TAACAGAATTGAAGTTTAAAAAATGGAAAACCACCAATTTATAACTCATATTTACTTCAATCAAATAATCAATAAATTTTATTAATTCCTATTGTCATAATCGAATAAAGTCGCCTAAAAATTTAACACACATTTTATGTATCTAGCCATAATCATTGTTTTCGTAATAGGGTATTTAGCCATTGCCCTAGAGCATAATATTAATATAAATAAAACAGCAAGTGCCTTGCTTTTAGGGGTAATATGCTGGACATTACTAGTGTTTGGCATTGATACCATTTTTCCGCAGTTGGATAATACGGCATCCATGCATTTAATTTCAGAGTCCCTTTTAGAACATGTGGGGGAAATTTCTGAAATTTTATTTTTTCTATTAGGAGCCATGACTATCGTGGAACTTATGGATGCCCACGAAGGCTTCGGATTGATTACCGATAAAATTAAGATAAAGAAAAAAAGCCATTTACTTATCGCATTAAGTATATTGACATTTTTCTTGTCCGCTGCTTTAGATAATCTTACCACAGCCATTGTTATGGCAGCGGTTTTAAGAAAGATGATAAGAGATAAACAAGATTTATGGATTTTTGCTTCCATGATCATCATAGCAGCCAATGCCGGAGGTGCTTGGTCTCCTATTGGCGATGTA
The DNA here is from genome assembly GCA_002280395.1 of Flavobacteriales bacterium 32-35-8. Taxonomy (GTDB): domain Bacteria; phylum Bacteroidota; class Bacteroidia; order Flavobacteriales; family Flavobacteriaceae; genus Confluentibacter. The sequence goes on along the minus strand of NCDW01000173.1, from coordinate 4,866 downwards.
ACTACTATTATGTTATGGATAGGTGGTCAGGTTACCGCAGGAAACATTGTGACCTCTATTTTTATTCCGAGTGTTGTATCTACCATGGTGCCATTGGCTATTTTAAGTTTTAATCTAAAAGGCGATGTTGAAATAATGGATGTGGCTTCAAATGAAGGCCATCCAAAAAGTGATGTCACCACATTTGAAAAAATAATTGTTTTCGCAGTAGGTGTAGGGGCTTTATTATTTGTACCCATCTTTAAAACCTTAACCCATTTACCGCCTTTTATGGGTATTTTATTTGGGTTAAGCATCATGTGGATCCTTACAGAGGTTTTGCATATGAAAAAAAGCGAGGAACATAAAAAATCACTTTCCATAACAGCAATTCTAACACGTATTGATACGCCGAGTATATTATTTTTCTTAGGCATTTTATTAGCTGTTGCAGCATTGCAAGTTGGAGGTCATTTATTGCAATTGTCCCAGGTTTTAGATGCTAATTTTGATAGTATCTATGTTGTTAATTTATTTATTGGTTTATTATCTTCTATTATTGATAATGTGCCAATGGTAGCAGCGGCTATGGGAATGTATACATTAGAAGTTTATCCTCCAGATAGTATGTTTTGGGAACTATTAGCTTATTGTGCCGGAACCGGTGGTAGCATTTTAATTATAGGGTCTGCTGCTGGGGTTGCCATTATGGGGATTTTCAAAATAGATTTTATTTGGTATTTAAAAAAGATATCTATTGTAGCGATTCTGGGATACCTTGCGGGTATTGGAACCTATATGCTGTTAAATTAATAAACACAATCTATTCATTTTTTTATTTAATACTTCCTGTTATTTATCCGAAACAAGATGATAATAATTTAAGTTATGTTTAAATTTGTAATCTAGATTTTAAAAATAATTTAAATGAATTTATTTGATATTGAAAACAAAGTCGTCCTTGTTACAGGCGGTGGCGGTGTACTTGGTGGCAGTATGGCTGAGTATTTATTAAAAAATGGGGCTATTGTTATTATTCTTCATTACAAAAAAGACACGGTTGATGACACAGTAAAACGCATGTCGTCCATCAGTAAAAAAGTGGATGGTTTTGTATGCAATGTGACTGATGAAAAAAGTCTCCAAGATGTATCTGATGCCATCATTTCCAAATATGGCAAAATAGATGTGTTGATAAATGCTGCAGGCGGTAATATGCCAGGTGCTACGGTAGGGCCAACGCAATCTTTTTTCGATATTAATATGGACGACTTTAGAAAGGTAGTCGATTTAAATCTGTTTGGAAGTATCATCCCTTCTATTGTTTTTGGTAAAGAAATGGTGAAGAACAAAAAAGGCATCATCATCAATATATCTTCCATGGCTTCTGAGAGAGCCATTACAAGGGTCGCAGGCTATTCAGCATCTAAAGCAGCGATTGATAATTACACCAAATGGTTATCGGTTGAATTGGCTTTAAAATATGGCGACGGATTACGTGTGAATGCCATTGCTCCCGGATTTTTTATCGGAAACCAAAACAGGGCTCTATTATTAAATGAAGATGGTAGCTTAACGCAAAGAGGTAATACCATTATTAATAATACGCCCATGAAACGTTTTGGAGAGGCTGATGAATTACATGGCGCATTACATTATCTGTGTTCCGATGCTTCAAAATTTGTGACGGGTATTACGATTCCAGTGGATGGCGGATTTAGTGCATTCAGTGGCGTTTAATAATTAATTATAAAAACATGCAAGAAACATTTAGATGGTTCGGAGTGAATGACTCCGTAAAATTATCATATATCAGGCAGGCAGGAGCAACCGGTGTGGTTACGGCCTTGCACCACGTTGCCAACGGTGAGGTTTGGGAAGTTGAAGAGATTTTAAAAGTCAAAAATCTTATTGAAGCCCATGGTATGGAATGGTCGTTTATTGAGAGCATTCCCATTCACGAGAACATTAAATTACGTAAAGGTGATTATTTACAACGCATAGAAAACTATAAACAAAGCTTAAGAAATGTGGCGGCTTGTGGTGTAAAAAATGTCTGCTACAATTTCATGCCGGTATTGGATTGGACGCGTACTGAATTATTCTGGAAATTACCCGACGGAAGTACCGCATTACGCTTTGATAAAGTGGATATGGCGGTTTTTGAACGTTATATTATGGAACGTGAGGGAGTTGAAGACTCCTATACTTCAGATATTTTAGAGAAAGCTAAAGTTCGTTTTTCGCAAATGACTTCCGAAGAAAAACAAGCTTTGGAGGATAATGTTTTAAAAGGCTTGCCTGGAACGGTGGACGATTTAACCATTCCTGTGTTTAAGGAGATGATTGCCCAATATGATAATTTATCGCACGCCGATTTAAAAGCTAATTTATCATTCTTTTTAAACCAAGTGATTCCAGTTTGTGAAGAACATGGCATTGTAATGGCAATTCATCCAGACGATCCGCCGATGGATATTATGGGATTGCCCAGAATTATTAAATCTGAAAAAGATTTAGAAGATTTGGTAGGCTTTATTGACAGTCCTTCAAACGGTATCACGTTTTGTACGGGTTCTTTAGGGGCTAATCCAGATAACGATTTACCAAAACTAGTTCGGAAATTTGCTGATCGCATTCATTTTCTGCATTTAAGAAACGTGAGAAGGGAGGCCGATGGAAGTTTTTATGAAGACAATCATTTAGATGGTTCTACGGATATGTATGAAGTGGTAAAAGCCGTTTTGGAAATTGAAAAGAAACGCAACGTGCAATTGCCCATGCGTCCAGACCACGGACACCAAATGTTGCACGATTTAGAACCGAATAGTGCCTATCCCGGCTATACAGCCATTGGTCGCTTACGTGGCTTGGCAGAATTACGTGGCTTGGCACTTGGTATTTCCAGAAACTCCAAATAAATGAAAGTTGGGCTGTTCATACCATGTTATGTCAATCAATTATATCCTAAAGTTGGGATTGCCACGTTGGAGCTTTTAGAAAAGCTAGGGGTTGACGTTGATTATCCAATCGGACAAACATGTTGCGGACAGCCTTTAGGGAATTCCGGGTATGAAGAGGCATCCATAGGCGCTTGCCAATTATTCGTTGAAAACTTCAAGCATTACGATTATATTGTTTGTCCGTCAGGGAGTTGCGTCTATCACGTAAAAAAACATTTCGATATTTTAGAGCAAACTGAAGATGTTTTAAAAGTTCGAAATAATATTTATGAACTGACTCAGTTCATCTTTCAAGTCTTAGGAAAAACCAATGTGGGAGCCTCTTTTCCTTATAAAGTAGGCATTCACAAAAGTTGCCATGGTTTGCGTGGTTTACGCTTGGGGTCTTGTTCCGAACGTATGGATGCTCCATATTCCATTGAGGAAAATCTGTTAAAGGAAGTGAGAGGCATTCAATTAAAAAGCTTGAGTAGGGTAGATGAGTGTTGCGGCTTTGGAGGTACGTTTTCCATTTTTGAAGAAACCATTTCCGTAAAAATGGGAAAAGACAGAATCCAAGATCATATTAATAGTGATGTGGAAGTCATTACGGGCACCGACCAATCGTGTTTAATGCATTTAGAAGGCTTGATCAATCGGAACAATCAACCCCTAAAAGTGATGCATGTCGCCGAAATCTTAAATAGCACATTGTAATGTCGCACGCCAAGGAAGCCGAGTTATTCAATAAAGATGAAGCTAAAGTCAATTGGCACGACCAAGCTTTGTGGTTTGTTAGAAATAAGCGGGATAAAGCGGCACATACTGTAAAAGGTTGGGAAGAACTACGTAATTTAGCGTCTGCCATCAAAGCGAATGTGCTTTCAAATCTGGATAATTATCTCATTCAGTTCGAGGAAAATGCCCAAAAAAATGGCATTCACATCCATTGGGCGGCCGATGCTGAAGCACATAATAAAATCGTGCATGAGATACTACTGAAAAACAACGCGAAAAAAGTTGTTAAAAGCAAATCGATGTTAACGGAAGAATGCCATTTAAATCCGTATTTGGAAGCTAAAGGCATCGAGGTTATTGATACCGATTTAGGTGAACGTATTGTGCAATTGGCAAAGGAACCGCCTAGCCATATTGTATTACCCGCCATCCATAAAACAAAAGAAGAGGTAGATGCCTTATTTCAAAAACATTTGGGAACCATTCCAAGTGAAGGCAATCCACAATATTTAACCAATGAAGCTAGAAAGCATTTACGGGATAAATTTTTAAAAGCAGATGCCGCCATCACAGGCGTTAATTTTGCCATTGCAGAAACGGGAGGATTTGTGGTTTGTACCAATGAAGGTAATGCCGATATGGGCGTGCATTTGGCAAAAATCCATATTGCCAGTATGGGCATTGAAAAAATCATTCCAGAGGAAAAACATTTAGGTGTTTTTTTAAGATTGTTAGCAAGAAGTGCTACGGGGCAACCCATTACAACCTATTCTTCTCATTTCAATAAACCAGCCGAAGGGAAAGAAATGCACATCGTCATTGTTGATAATGGTAGAACGGAACAATTAGGTAGGGAACATTTTAGAAGTTCTTTAAACTGCATTCGCTGTGGTGCTTGCATGAATACCTGTCCCATTTACAGACGTAGCGGCGGGCATAGTTACAAAGCCACCATTCCAGGGCCTATTGGTTCCATTTTATCACCAGGAACGGACTTAAAAAAACACAGTTCGTTACCATTTGCGTCTACGTTATGTGGTTCTTGTAGTGATGTGTGTCCCGTGAAAATCAATATTCATGAGCAGTTGTATCAATGGCGACAAATCATAACTAAAGATGTTAAGCAGCCTGTTATTAAAAAAACGGTTCTAAAAATGAGCGGACGTGTTTTAGCAAGTTCTAAGTTATATGGGTTTTTCGGGAAATC
>NCDW01000172.1 GCA_002280395.1 Flavobacteriales bacterium 32-35-8 | reverse complement strand
TGTTTAATCTTTTAATTTATAATTCTTTATGTGCGTTTCCCAAGGGTCTGGCTTTTCACTTAAAATCTTTAATATTCACGATTTCAAATGTATCAAAATAAAATCTATGGGCAATCCCTAATGCAAAACCAAACAACAGCTTCTGTCTTCGGTCTTCCATCTTAATTAATAATAATATTCAACATTTTTTCGGTGGCCTTTATAGCAGAAACCGTTTGATCGGAATCTAAACCACGTGTTTTAAATTCTTTATCTGGACTTTTCCAAGTGATGATGGTTTCACACAACGCATCCGAATGGCTTCCGGGTGGTATTCGAACGGCATAATCTATCAAATCTGGCAATACTAATTTTTTCTTTCTGAAAATGCTTCTGATGGCATTCATAAAAGCATCAAATTGTCCGTCACCTTGTGCATTTTCCTCAAAGGTTTTGCCCTCAATGGTGATGGAAATACTCGTAGATGGTCTTAAGCCCTTCGCATGCGTAAGTACATAAGAATCTACTTTTATTTTTTCTTCATAATAATGGCTGTCCAACACATCGGAAATAATATAAGGCAAATCCTCTTTGGTAACCACTTCTTTTTTATCGCCCAATTCAATGATGCGTTGGGTGACTTTCTTTAAATCTTCATCTTTAAGTTGTAAGCCTAATTCTTGTAGATTTTTTTGAATATTGGCTTTCCCTGATGCTTTTCCCAAAGCATATTGTCTGGTTCTACCAAAACGTTCAGGCATTAAATTACTAAAATAAAGATTCTTTTTATTATCGCCATCAGCATGAATTCCAGCAGTTTGTGTGAATACGTTGGCACCAATTACGGGTTTATTAGCTGGAATCATAATTCCAGAAAAAGTCTCCACTAATTTGCTAACCGTATATAATACTTTTTCATTCACACCGACTTTTAAATTTGGCATGAAATCGTTAATAACGGCAATGGTACTTCCCATAGGCGCATTTCCGGCGCGTTCACCCATACCATTTATGGTTAAATGCAAGCCATCTGCTCCCGCTTTTAAAGCTTCCACCACGTTGGCTACACCAAAATCATAATCGTTGTGCGCATGGAAGTCGAAATGCAAATGCGGATATTTGGTTTTAATGACTGAAACGAACTCATAAGATTCCCAAGGTGTTAAAATGCCAAGGGTATCGGGAAGCATGATACGCTCCACTGGCTGTGTGGAAATAAACTCCAAATACTCAAAAACATAGTCCTTGGAATTACGCATACCATTGCTCCAATCTTCTAAATACACATTGGTTTTTATACCTTTTTGTGTAGCCAGAGAGATAGCTTCTGAAATTTCTTTAAAGTGCTGACTAGGAGTCTTTTTTAATTGATAAGTTAAATGATTTAATGAACCTTTGGTAAGTAGGTTTTGCACCTTCGCTCCTGCTTCCAACATCCAATTGATGGACACGCCATTATCAACAAATGTTAAGACTTCAACCTTGTCTAAATACCCATTGGAACTTGCCCAATTGGTGATGGCTTTAACAGCTTGAAATTCACCTTCGGATACTCTGGCAGAAGCAATTTCAATACGATCTACTTTTAGCTCTTCCAGTAAAAGTTTGGCAATGGTTAGTTTTTCAGAAGCAGAAAACGACACGCCCGAGGTTTGCTCACCATCGCGCAATGTCGTATCCATTATTTCAATTTTTTTGAGGGTCATTTAGAGCAATAGTCCATTAGCAAATGATTCTATCTCCGATTTCATGCTTTGTAAGTAATCAATATCATCAAAACCATTCAACATATTGTCTTTTTTGTAACTGTTGATTTCAAAAGATTCTTTAGCCCCAGTAGAAAGAATGGTTATGGTTTGGTTTGGAAGATTCACTTCTATTTGCGTATTTGGATCGTCATAGATAGCGTTGAAAATTTGTTCTGAGAATTCAGGACTGACTTGAACGGGCAATACACCTACGTTCAAACAGTTATTTCTGAAGATATCTGCAAAAAAGCTTGATACCACACAACGGAAACCATAATCGTAAACTGCCCAAGCAGCATGTTCCCTTGATGAACCAGAACCAAAGTTTTTGCCTCCGACTAATATTTTTCCCGAATAAATAGGATTATTTAATATGAAGTCTTGTTTTGGAGAACCATCATTATTATATCTCCAATCGCGAAATAAATTATCGCCAAAACCTTCACGTTTTGTTGCTTTTAAGAAACGAGCTGGTATGATTTGATCGGTATCTACATTTTCCAATGGTAATGGAACCGCTGTGCTTGTTAGGATATTAAATTTATCGTATGCCATGTTTTTGTTTGCTATTGGCCATTAGCTGTTGGCTATTGGCAAAATTATGAATATTGTTTTTATTTTTTAGCTAATAGCCAAAGGCCAAAAGCTAGAAGCTATTATAGTAAATCCCTAGGATCAGTAACCACGCCAGTAACGGCAGCAGCGGCAGCGACTAACGGACTTGCTAACAAAGTTCTGGAACCGGGGCCTTGACGACCTTCAAAGTTTCTGTTAGAGGTGCTTACTGCATATTTTCCGGCAGGTATTTTATCATCGTTCATAGCCAAGCATGCAGAACATCCTGGTTGGCGTAAAGAAAAACCAGCTTCTGTAATGATATCCAAAATACCTTCTTCCTTGATTAAGGCTTCTACCTCATGAGAACCTGGCACTAACCAAGCGGTCACGTTATCAGCTTTTTTACGTCCTTTTACAATAGATGCAAACGCTCTAAAATCCTCAATACGACCATTGGTACAACTTCCTAAAAACACATAATCGACTTTTTTGCCAATCATTTGGTCGTTTTCGTGGTAACCCATATAGTCTAAAGACTTTTTGTATGTTGCCACGCCACCTTCAACCGCTTCAGCATTTGGGATGTTTTTAGAAATACCCATACCCATACCCGGATTGGTTCCGTAGGTAATCATCGGTTCAATATCACTAGCAGAAAACGTTAATTCTTTATCGAATGTCGCATCTGCATCCGTTTTTAAGGTTTTCCAATGTGCCACGGCTTTATCCCACGCCTCACCTTTCAGTGATAATGGTTTATCTTTTAAATAAGCAAACGTTGTTTCATCAGGCGCAATCATACCACCACGCGCACCCATCTCGATAGATAAGTTACAAACGGTCATACGGCCTTCCATAGTCATATTTTCAAAAACATCACCAGCGTATTCAACAAAATAACCTGTTGCTCCAGAGGTTGTTAATTTAGAAATAATGTATAAAGCCACATCTTTTGGCGTTACACCTTTTCCTAATTGCCCATTAACATTAATGCGCATTTTTTTAGGTTTTGGCTGCATGATACACTGTGTAGAAAGTACCATCTCCACTTCTGAAGTTCCAATACCAAAAGCAATGGCACCAAAAGCACCATGTGTAGACGTATGTGAATCGCCGCAAACAATGGTTGCTCCCGGAAATGTAATACCATTTTCAGGTCCTACCACGTGAACAATACCATTTTTTTGGTGACCCAATCCCCAGTGGCTAATGCCATATTCGTTTGAGTTATCTTCCAACGCTTTTAATTGATTCGCTGATAATGGATCCTCAACAGGTAAATGCTGATTAATGGTTGGTGTATTATGATCGGCGGTAGCAAATGTACGCTCCGGATATAATACTTTCAATCCTCTACTTTTTAAGCCAAGAAATGCTACAGGACTAGTTACTTCGTGTATAAAATGTCTATCAATAAAGAATACATCTGGACCACCTTCAATCTTTCTTACAACATGTGAATCCCACACCTTATCAAACAATGTTTTACTCATATAATAATTAATTTAGTATTATAACTCCCTATCATGCGCAGATAGTCTGAGCTATTTTGGACAGCAAATTTACGAAAAACTCTATTTTATTGAAGACTTTTAAAACTATTAGATACATTTTATTTTATTTTTATAAAATAACTAGCAGATGCGGTAAATTTTAGATTTAATGCAATAAAATATTAAATTCACTTATAAGTTTTGAAACCAAAAAGAAGTCATTGCATGGAAGTTCATGCACAATGGCTATTCCTTTGATTTTTCCTAGCAATTATCACTATAAATAAGCAAATAAACTAACTATTAAAAGTTTGAAAACACTAAAATGTTAGGTGATTTTATAATAATTTCCCTTGTAAATCCTCATTTGGTATTTTTAAAGAATAGCCAAGTTCTGAGTTTAATCTTTTAATAAAATAAGCCGATAATAAAGGGGATTCTTTTTCAATATTTTGATGGATAAAGAAATCAACTTCTTTAATGCCTTGGGCTTTCCAATCTTTTAAACGTTCTATCCAATCATCTAAGCGGTTATAATCAGTGGCATGGTTAGCACCAACATATCTAATAAAAGCGGTGGCATTCGTTAATCGCATGTGTAATAAATCGCGTCTTCCTGCTGTATCTACAATGACATTGGACACGTTATTGGTTTCTAAAAGCTGGTACAATTCTTTAGCAATTTCTTCATCATTGTACCACTTGGTATGTCTGAATTCCACTGCCAAAGGTATCTCTTTCGGCCAAGATTCAACAAATGCCACGACCCTATCAAAATCCTTTGGCGCAAAATTATCATGCATTTGTAAAAATACCGTGCCTAATTTTTCCTTCAAATTGGAGGCATTGTATAAATAATTTTCAACCACATCTTTAGTATCTTGCAAGCGTTTCCAATGACTAATCTCTTGATTCAGTTTTGGGAAAAACTTAAAACCTTTCGGTGTTTTTTCATACCAATTGGCAAACTGTTCCGCAGGAAAAATTCTGTAAAATGTGGCGTTTAATTCTATGGAATTAAATTGCCTGGAATAATATTCCAACTCATCTTTAATCCCTTTAGGATAAAATCCCTTTAAATCGGCTTTGTTCCATTTGGCACAGCCCACATACATTTCTGGAATGTTATCATCTTTAAATGCGTTTAGTACCCTTTTTGTTTCGGGATGATCTGGAGGTAATGTAAAGTCTATGTTTTCAGGAGTATCGGTGCTTCCAAATTTCATGTTATCTTATCTTTTGTAATGGGATTAAATATAAAAATAATAATTGTTAATAACCTCGTTGACAATTAATAAGTTCATTCACTTTTTAACGGTTCATAAATCTATAATTTTATTAAAACTCTTATAAACCATGGACTCCAGACAACACAGTTTAAGCAGTATTCGTCCTGAAATTTCTTCAGCTTCTATAAACGAAAGTATGAGTAGTGACGAACGTTTTCAAAACTTAGTATTACGACCTATTACCAAACTTCAAAACGATTTATTGGTAGCTGTTTTTAAAAATTATATAGAAAAGCATAAATGTGTATTTTATGGATTATCTTTGGAAAAGCGTTTAGATTATATAGAAAATGCGATTACAAAAGACATGAAATTTCGTAACTCTCTGAAAGGTATTATTATAGGCCTGTTTACGGTGGAAGAATATTCCATTTATATACAAAATTCTTCTGCATTAAATAAGCGCATGATGCACATTGTGAAAGAACGCCTAGTAAGTAATATACTCCTTTTTGAGAAACCCGA
>NCDW01000171.1 GCA_002280395.1 Flavobacteriales bacterium 32-35-8 | reverse complement strand
GAGAAAGATTTTTCAAAAAACAGGTAAGTACAGGATACGTTAAATTAAAATTAATTTTATTTTCGCATTAACAATAAATTAATGGTATTTTTTTTGTACTTTTAAAAAATACATCATTTTTTTTGCGATATAAACATTTAACCATTACACAACAAACCAATTAATTAACTCAAACTATTTTTTTATGAAACATTCATTCGTAAAGTATCTGGTTTTCTTTAGCGTCATGTTAACCACCATGACTGCTTTTGCCCAAACCAATACCATCACAGGAACCATCAAAGACAATACTGGCATGCCTATACCTGGAGCCAATGTATTAGTTAAAAACACCACCAATGGAGTTCAAACAGATTTTGACGGGAAATTTGCTATCAAAGCAAAACCAGAAGACATTCTTGTTGCCACTTTTATTGGGATGAAAACCATTGAAATTAAAATTGGCAACCAAACTAATATTAACATAAAATTAGAAGAAGAAGGTGCAAAACTAGAAGAAGTAGTTGTAGTAGGTTATGGAACTAGAAAGAAAAAAGACTTAACAGGATCTATTGTAAGTGTTGGTGCTGAAGAAATTGCTTCAAGACCTGTGCAAAATGCAGTACAAGCAATGCAAGGAAAAGCTGCTGGTGTCGATATCGGATCAAACGAACGCCCTGGAACTGTGGGGAATATCAGCATTCGTGGATCGCGCTCAATAACAGCTTCAAACTCACCTCTATATGTAGTAGACGGAATTCCTTTAAACTCAGGAGGCATCGACTTTATCAACCCTACAGATATTGAATCCATAGATGTATTAAAAGATGCCTCTGCAACCGCTATTTATGGATCACGTGGAGCCAATGGAGTAATAATTGTTTCTACCAAAAAAGGGAAAAACGGAAAATTCACATTAAATTACGATTCTGCTGTCAGTACTGAAACAATCAATGAAAGAGCTCCATTAATGAATGCTGGAGAATACATTGAATTACGTCGTTGGGCGAGACATTATTCTAATCCAGCAGGTTTTCCAAAAGGAAATGCACCAACTATAGAAAATGACCGAGATATATTTTTAGCTTCTGCCGATCCTGCCGCTTGGGCAAATATTGAAAAAGGATGGGCTGGAGGAACTTGGGACGGTTCAAAAGTAAGTACAACCGACTGGACTAAATTCGTGACTCAAACAGGGGTTACCCAACAACATACCTTAAGCGTTAGTGGTGGTACCGAAAAAATGAAAGCTTATGGTTCCTTCGGATTCCTTGACAACACAGGAACATTAAAAGGACAAAGCTACAGACGTTATAATGGTATTGCTAATGTTGATATCACTCCAACAAAGTGGTTCTCTATGGGAGTTAGCCTTAACACTAGTTATGGCTTGAACGAATATGGTTTATCCAATGTAGGTAGGTCAGCAGTAGCATCTTCTGATGGGATTTACATTACTGCTAGACAGAATCTCCCTTACGCGGTACCTCTTGATGCCGATGGAAACAGAATACAAAATCCTGGCGGAGATTCTACCATTAGAAACGTTTATGAGGAACACAAATACTCTCAAGACCAGCGTTTAACATTGCGCTTTTTTGGAAGTCTTAATGCTCAATTGGATTTTGGTGGGTTTTCAAAAACTTTAGACGGTTTAAAATACCGAATAAATTTCGGTCCGGATATTACTTCTTATCGCAATGGAGCATTCCTAGACGGAAATTCATCTGCTCGCTCCGGAACCAGTTTTGCTTCATTAGCAAAAGATCAAACCATATCTTACACTCTAGACCATTTGATTTTATATAACAAAACATTAGGCAAACATGATTTTGGTGTAACCTTACTACAAAGTCAAACACAATATTTCAATGAAGAAAGCGCCATGTCTGCGCAAAACATAAAAAATCCAGACAACAAATGGAATGCCTTAACTACTGCAAATGTAACTTTAGCTGGCTATTCTTCTAACATAACCGAAAGCGGATTATACTCTTATATGGGAAGATTAACCTATGGTTTTGACGACAAATATCTTCTAACAGCTTCAGGTCGTTATGACGGTGCATCACAATTAGCACCTGGTTACAAATGGTCATTTTTCCCAAGTGCTTCTCTAGCATGGCGTATAGATAAAGAAGATTTTCTACAAAATATTTCTTGGCTTAGTGCATTAAAATTAAGAGCAGGTTATGGAGTAACTGCCAATGCTTCAGTAGATCCTTACCAAACCCAACCACCATTGGATCAAATTTTATACTCAACATCTTCTGGAGTTATAAATAGTAGTCAATTAGGAAACGTTGAATTAGGCTGGGAAAGAACTACGCAATACAACTATGGTATCGACTTTGGATTATTTAACAACAGAATTTCAGGAAGTTTAGAATATTACACTTCAAAAACCGATGATTTATTGTTCAATAGAGGCATACCAACAGTTACTGGTTACAATACAACATTACAAAATATTGGAAAAACTAAAGGAAATGGTATAGAACTTACCTTAAACACTGTAAACGTTAAAACCACAGATTTTGAGTGGAGCTCCAGCCTAAGTGCTTCTTATCAGAAAAGTACAATTGTAGAATTACAAAATGGTAAATTTGACGACATTAATAACAACCTATTTATTGGACAGACTCGAGGTATTATCTACGGTTTTGAATCTAATGGAGTATGGAGACCAGAAGACGCCGAAGAAATGGCAAAGTTTAATACAGCAGCAGGCAGAACTGAATTTACATTTGGTAATGCCAGACCGGTGGATCAAAATGGTGATTATAAAATTGATGCGAATAACGACCGAATTATTTTAGGAAGTACAGAACCTAAATACATAGCCGGTTTAACTAATACTTTTAACTACAAAAACATAGAATTATCCATTTTTGTTATTGGACGTTTTGGATACTTATACAATGTTGGTGAAGAAAACTTAAGTGGTAAAACCAGTCAAAGACAACTTGATTATTACACAGACGACAATACCGATGCTGAATACCAAAAACCATTCTTCTCAGCAGGCACTGGAGATTTATACAATACAATACTAGGCTACAGAAACGGATCCTTCTTAAAAATAAGAAACATCTCTTTAGGTTATAATTTTGAAGAAGATTTTACACAAAAACTAGGATTATCAAGACTAAGAGTTTATGTACAGGCAGCTAATCCGGGTATGATTTTTTCGAAAGTTAAATGGATTGACCTAGACACCCAAACTTCTTATTCAAACCGAGGAATGACCTTAGGGTTAAATGTTCAATTCTAAGAAAATTAAAAAAGCAAATTATGAAAAATTATAAAAAACTATATATCAATTTAATGCTAATAGCAGCATTAGGCATAAGCAGCTCTTGCAGTCAGGATTTTTTAGATGAAAAATTAACCACTGCATACAGTAAAGATTATTTAAACACCGAAGAAGGAATCCTTGCTTTTTCAGTTGGAACTTACTATCAGGTTTTTGCATTAGACATGAATCGAGAAGTTCCGCTTACAGCAAATGAGTCTGGAACAGATGAATTTCACGTTGGAGGAGATCCATCAAACGGATTATGGAACTCATACGGCTCTGGATTTGGATCATTTGTAACTGTATCCAACTCTAATACCGTAGCCGCTAATACCAATTGGGACAACCTATACATCGGAATTGGGAATGCCAATCAATTAATAGAATCAGCGACAGCTATTAACTCAACCAATGATGCTATCAAAAAAATCGCACTTGGAGAAGGTTACTTTATGAGAGCTTATAATTATTTAAAATTAACGAGACAATATGGTGGTGTACCATTAAAATTAACTGTTAGCAATACAGTTGAACTTGAATTCACAAAAGCAACCTCTGAAGAAATTCTAAATCAAGTTATTGCTGATTTTACCCAAGCATACAACTTATTAGTTAATACAGGTGGTCCAAATAAAATTACCAAAGATGCCGCTGCACATTATCTAGCAAAAGCCTATTTAACTCGTGCGAGTGAAATTAACGATGCTTGGAATTCATCGACTAAGGCAGCTGATTTACAACAAGTGGTTACCTTATCTGACGAAGTTATTACAAATCATCCATTAGCTCCAAACTATGTTAATTTATGGGATTTTAGAGCCGCCAACGGAGCTAATGAAAGATTATCAGAATTAATTTTATCTGCCGATTTTAATTCCAATCAATTAACTACCGGAGGAAACCAACAACATTTGTATTTCCTTTCCACTTATGATCAATTACCACAAATGATTCGTAATACAGCCGGAGGAAGACCTTTTAGTCGTCTAGCTCCTACCTACTTTACTTACGATATATTCGACAAAGTAAACGATTCCCGTTTTTGGAAAAGTTTCCAAACTAAAAGTATAGTTAATAATGCCGCAGCAGGAAGCGGATATGTTAATGGCGACTTAGGTATTATGTATATTATGAACAGTCCAACAGACAACAGATTTGCCTTAACAAGAAACAACGGAACTATAATCTATTCAAAAACTGGAAAAACTATTCCTAGCGTATTTGTAGCATACGCTGCAGATAATTTTGGATTAATGAAAGATGTACGATTCCCTTCTTTAAGTAAATATATGGATGGATCAAGACTTGATTTTAACGCTACAAAAGGAAGTAGAGATGTCATATTAGCGCGTTCAGCAGAAACTTATTTAATGGCCGCAGAAGCTAAAATTCGTTTAGCCAAATTAGGAACTGGTTCTTACAGCGATGCGCTAAGCTACATCAACACCGTTCGTAATCGTGCTGCTTATAAAGCAAACGAAGATAGAGCTGCTTATACTGATGGTTCTGCCGCATGGACAACTGCAGTACAAGGAGGAAGAGCTAGCTCATTCATAGCTGAAAATTCTTATTACGAATCTAACAACATTGCGAGTACAACAGTAGCTACTGATTTAACGATTAACACCATTAATACGCTTCCACCAGCTGATCAAGCAGTAATTACAAAATTAAACTACACAACTGACTACGACCGTATGCTTTGTCTGATCCTAAACGAACGTACCAGAGAACTTTGTGGTGAATTCCACCGTTGGGAGGATCTAAGCAGAACCAAAACATTAGTAGCAAGAGCCGTAGCCTACAATCCAGAAGCCGAACCAAATATTCAAGACCACCACATCTTACGTCCTATTCCACAAACCTTCTTAGATGGAATATTTACAAACGGAAGACCATTGACAGCTGCTGAAAAACAAGCCATGCAAAATCCTGGTTATTAAAAATAAATCATTAATTACTTTAAAAGTGGAGGCCTCAAAACCTCCACTTTTTTTATACTTGAATTTTCTCTAATATACCCAATAAAAAAACCTTGTAAATCTTGAGATTTACAAGGTTTTTTAAAATTTATTCCAATACAAAAACTAAATCGAATTCCTATCAATAAAATTGAATGGATTTTTAATTTTCCCGGATTCTTTATTTAAAATCATACTGGCTGCAGTAGCTCCCATTACTTTAAAATCGGTAGAAATTACTGTAATTCCTAGTAATTCTTTTAACGGAGTATCATTATAGGATATCACACCTATCTCTC
>NCDW01000170.1 GCA_002280395.1 Flavobacteriales bacterium 32-35-8 | reverse complement strand
CAATGATGGTTATCCATGTTAGTGAAAATACCGATAAAGCCACATGAATGCTAGCATTTATATAAAAATTAAGAAGTTGTTTCAATAAGGCCATCCCACAAAAATAAGCAAACTGTTAATAACGCTTTTAAATGGTTAAAAACTTTCATTTTTTCAACCAAAAAAGCGTCATTAATTACGTAATTTTGCCACTTAATTTTATTAAATTATATGAATACAAACGCTTTTGCCCTGCGTCATATTGGTCCGAATGAAAATGACCAAAACATCATGTTAAAAACCATTGGAGTGGACTCTTTGGACCAACTTATTAACGAAACCATCCCAAACGATATTCGTTTAAAAAAAGGTTTGAATTTAGATGAACCGATGACAGAGCACGAATATTTGCTTCACATCCATGAATTATCCAAAAAAAACAAAGCTTACAAAACATATATTGGTTTAGGGTATCACCCAACCATTTTGCCAGCGGTTATCCAAAGAAACATCTTGGAAAACCCGGGTTGGTACACGGCTTACACGCCCTATCAAGCTGAAATAGCTCAAGGACGATTGGAAGCCTTGCTTAATTTCCAGACCATGATAACCGATTTAACAGGCATGGAAATCGCCAATGCCTCATTGCTTGATGAAAGTACTGCTGCTGCCGAAGCAATGGCTTTATTATTCGCTGTTCGTGAGCGTGACCAGAAAAAAGCAGGCATTAATAAGTTTTTTGTGTCGGAAAATATATTGCCTCAAACTTTATCTTTACTTGAAACGAGAGCCATTCCAATCGGAATAAAACTGATTATTGGCAATGAAGCTGATTTCGATTTTTCTTCTGAATTCTTCGGTGCTATTTTACAATATCCGGGAAAGGACGGACAAGTAACGGACATTAAAACCTTTATAGGTAAGGCCCAAAATGCTCAAATTAAAGTCGCCGTAGCTGCCGATATTTTAAGTTTAATCAAACTGGAAGCGCCCGGGAAATTCGGAGCTGATGTCGTTTTGGGAACTACCCAACGCTTCGGGATTCCTATGGGTTATGGCGGCCCACACGCCGCTTACTTCGCTACGAAAGATGCTTACAAACGTGATTTACCAGGGCGAATTATTGGTGTGACAAAAGATGTTGATGGCAACAGAGCCTTGCGTATGGCATTACAAACCAGAGAGCAACATATTAAACGCGACAAAGCGACGTCTAATATTTGCACCTCTCAAGTGTTGTTGGCAGTTATGGCAAGTATGTACGCCGTTTATCATGGCCCAAAAGGTTTGAAATTTATTGCAGACAAAATTCATAACAAAGCCACAACTCTCGCAACTGCTTTAGAAAAATTAGGTTATAATCAAATCAATACCTCTTATTTTGATACGCTTCAAATAAAAACCAATGCTAAAAAAATAAAAAGAGTCGCTAAAGAAAAAAAGGTGAATCTTTATTATCCTGATAAAGAAACGGTGACCATTTCCATCAATGAAACGACAGCGATAAGGGATATTAATTATTTGATTTCAATCTTTGCGGAAGCTGCTAAAAAAGAAACCATCGTCATTTCATCCATCACTGAAACTAATAATATTGCTGAATCTTTACAACGTCAATCCGATTTTTTAACGCTAGATATCTTTAACACCTATCATTCTGAAACCGAATTGATGCGTTATATCAAGTCGTTAGAGCGTAAGGATTTATCATTAAACCATTCCATGATTTCATTAGGTTCATGTACCATGAAATTAAATGCCGCTTCAGAAATGTTGCCGTTGAGCTGGTTTAAATGGACCAACATTCACCCATTTGCACCATCAAAACAAGCGCAAGGTTATTTAACGGTTTTAAAAGAATTGGAAGACCAACTCACAGAAATCACGGGGTTTGCAGCCACATCATTACAACCAAATTCTGGTGCTCAAGGTGAATTTGCAGGTTTGATGGTCATAAAAGCGTATCACGAATCAAGAGGTGATTATCATCGTAATATTTGTTTAATTCCGTCATCAGCCCATGGAACGAATCCAGCAAGTGCCGTGATGGCTGGTATGCAAGTGGTGGTTACAAAATCAACTCCTGAAGGGAATATTGATGTTGACGACTTAAGAGAAAAGGCTGAACTTCATAAAAACAATTTATCCTGCTTGATGGTTACATATCCATCAACTCACGGCGTTTATGAATCTGCCATAAAAGATATTACAAAAATTATCCATGATCATGGCGGCCAAGTGTATATGGACGGCGCCAATATGAATGCGCAAGTAGGATTAACAAATCCCGGAAACATTGGCGCAGACGTTTGCCATTTAAACCTACACAAAACCTTCGCCATTCCCCATGGTGGTGGCGGTCCTGGTGTTGGTCCTATATGTGTAGCCAAACAATTAGCCCCATTTTTACCGGGCAATCCTGTTAAAAAAGTTGGTGGCGAACAAGCCATTACGGCGATTTCAGCAGCACCGTTTGGGTCGGCTTTAGTCTGTTTAATCTCCTATGGTTATATAAAAATGTTGGGGGCTGAAGGTTTAACGCAATCGACCAAAATTGCCATACTAAACGCTAATTATATTAAGCGCCGATTGGAAGGCTATTTCGACACCTTATATTCTGGGGAAAATGGACGAGCAGCACATGAAATGATTGTTGATTGTAGAGCTTTTAAAGCCAATGGTATTGAAGTAACCGATATAGCAAAACGGTTAATGGATTATGGATTTCATGCGCCCACCGTATCGTTTCCTGTGGCTGGCACCTTAATGATTGAACCTACCGAAAGTGAAAGCAAAGCTGAAATAGATAGATTTTGTGACGCCATGATTTCCATTAGAAAAGAAATCGATAACGCTTCTAAAGATGATGACAATAACGTGCTTAAAAATGCGCCACATACTTTAGAGATGTTAACTGCAAATGAATGGTTTTATCCTTATTCCCGAGATGCGGCTGCCTATCCTTTAGACTATGTAAAAAATAATAAATTTTGGCCGAGCGTGAGACGTGTGGATGATGCCTATGGAGACCGAAATTTAATCTGTACCTGCGCCCCGATTGAGGCTTATATGGAAGCTTAAAAACGGGCTTTGAACATCGTAAAACAAAATGGGATTGTATTTACTTTAAATTGAAAGAAACTATCTTAGTGGAACAATAAATTATTTCAGCCAAATTCTCTTTTATGAATATCAAAATCACCGGAACCGGAAGTTACATTCCAGACATCATCGAGAAAAACGAAAATTTTCAAAATCATGAGTTTTTAAATAGTGACGGTTCAACAATAAATCATTCCAATGATGTTATTATTGAGAAGTTTAAGGCTATTACTGGCATAAGGGAAAGACGTTACGCCAAGCCTCATTTGAACTCATCGGATATGGCGTTTTTTGCTGCTGAACGTGCCATAGTGGATTCTAAGATAAACCCTGAAGAGTTAGATTATATTATTGTTGCCCATAATTATGGAGATGTTACTACGGATTCCCACCAAAGTGACACCGTGCCAAGTATTGCTTCTAGAGTGAAACATTTATTAGGCATTAAAAATCCTAAATGCATTGGATATGATATTTTGTTTGGCTGTCCAGGATGGGTTGAAGCGGTTATCCAAGCCAAGGCATTCATTAAAGCCGGCATGGCAAAAAAATGTTTGGTTATAGGTTCGGAAACATTATCTAGGGTTCTTGATCCACATGACAGGGATTCCATGATTTATAGTGATGGTGCTGGTGCCGTTATTGTAGAATCTACAAATCTTGAAGGCGGTATTCTTGCTCATGAAACAGCTACATATGCGTTTGATGAAGCCCACTATATCTATTTTGGACAAACCAATAATCAGGAATCAAAAAGCAAAAGGCGCTATATAAAAATGTATGGTAGAAAAATTTACGAATTCGCTATTACAAACGTTCCTGCCGCTATGAAATCATGTTTAGATGCCAGCGGTGTTGATATTAAAGATCTTAAAAAAATACTGATTCATCAAGCTAACGAAAAAATGGACGAGGCAATTGTCCAACGTTTTTTCAAATTATACAATATGGACATGCCTAAGGGCATTATGCCAATGACCATCAATGAACTTGGCAATTCAAGTGTGGCAACCATTCCCACATTATTTGATCGCATTTTAAAAGGTGAACTTGAAAACCAAACTATTAGTAAAGGCGATGTTATTATGTTTGCAAGCGTTGGCGCTGGCATGAATATTAATGCTATTGTTTATAGGCATTAGAGTTATCTTTTTAGTGTAAAATGCGATGTATATTGTTGTGTTTTTTCTTCATCTTTATAATTTACTATGTACCAATAATCATTAGATGGCATATTTAAACCGCTATAGGTTCCATCCCATTTATCATTTTGGGGAGTAAGTGTTTCTAACAGTTTTCCATATCTATCAAAAATATATAGAATGTAATTGCAATTATTTGATAACAATTCCAAACCCCATACGTCATTATATCCATCGCCATTTGGCGTAAAAAATTTTTTGGTTTCAAAACATCTGGGATTTTCATCAAAACAAATTAGTTCAATAAAACCCAAATTATCAGTAGTACAACCAGACACTTCTTCCGTTACCATAATGTTATCATAGCTGCCTGGAGCTAATCCCGTCAATGCTATTTCACCAAACGAGTTGGAAGTCAACACTTCTGTTTCCTGTAACAAGTCTTTCGTATAACTGATTGAGTAGCTTAGGCCACTAGAAAGCCCCGAAATTAGCATTATACCATCTTGAGAAACACAACTGGTTGGGTTAGTTGAAGTAACAGTCGCCGTAAAGTACGGAGAATAGGACAACATTATTGGATTTATATTGTCTATACACCCAGAAGTTTCTTCGGTTATAGTGATACCATAATAACTACCTGAACCCAATCCTGTTAATATTATGTCTCCCGATGGGGTCGAACTCAACACGACTGTTTCCGGCAAAGAGTCCTTTATATAATTGATCGTGTAACTCAAACCACCGGATAGGCCTGAAATTGTTATGGTCCCATCAGTACAGTTGTTCGGGTTAGTTGAGGTAGCCGTGGCTATAAAATTCATGGAGGACAGCACTACTTGACCCAAATTTTCTGAATAACCAGACACATCTTCAGTTACAGTAATGTCATCATAGCTGCCCGAATCCAATCCCGTTAATGTTATCTCTCCTAATGATGTTGAATTCAATATTATTGTTTCCAGTAACGAGTCCTTTGTGTAGCTAATTGTGTAACTCAGGCCACTGGATACACCTGAAATTGTTATCATCCCATCCTCTGAATTACATCCTGTAGGGTTTGTTGTTGATGCTATTGTATAATTAACTTGTTCGAGATCTAAAATCCATGCAGCAAAGGCAATGTCGTTTACTTTTTGGTGAGATATAATACTATAATTATGTGAAAATCCAATATTAAAAACCAGGAATAATAGAAGAGAATGAACTTTAATCATTATGAGACTGTAAGTTATTACTTATGCAATATAAAGATTTAAAATAAAACTATCTAATAAATAAAAATAATTATGGAATCTGTCGGAAAGTGAATAAACCC
>NCDW01000169.1 GCA_002280395.1 Flavobacteriales bacterium 32-35-8 | reverse complement strand
CCAAATTTATAAGAGGTTTTACCAACAATGATGCTTACAAAAAGTAATAATGAGCCAACTAATAGTATGTTTTCAATCGTTAAATTCACAGTTTTTATTTAAAATGTTGTTTGTAAAGTTACATTTTTTGTGCCTTTGGTTTTTAAATAATTTTTCTATTTCTCGTTATTTAATAGATTTTTTTATCAGCATAATATCATTTCTGATTTTGAAAATCCATACACTAGCATTAGATAGTTATCATAATTACGTTGCTGTGTATACTGGATTTTAGACAAATTAATCCATTTTATATTTCAATGTAAATTAATTCCTCTTGACAATATAGATTTTCACAGATTCTCAACAACTAAAATTACAGTATTTTTTTTGGCACGTTGTTTGTAAATACAAAATTGTATCACAATTAATACTCACAATTATGAAAAAGTTTATATTCTTATTAGCTGGTATCATCCTTACAGGATTTACTTCTAATGCAGCCACAACCAATACAGAAAGCAACACAACTATTTACAACAGAGGTTATAGTAACTCTTTCATTTTTGTTGAAAATGGGATTGAGTTTTCAGTCTTCCCTGATGGACAATTTGATTTTAATATTTTACGTGGTAATTCAAACTTAAATGTATCTATTGGCTCACCAAACGTAAGTATTAGTTTTAACTCTGGTTATGATTATAATGCATATGTGCAATATGATGAATATGGCGCCATAATTCAAATAGAAAACACACCTATCTATTATGATTATTACGGACGAATTTCTCAAGCGGGAAGCGTTAATATTCATTACAACAACAATGGGTATGTATCTCGTGTTGGAGGCTTACGTGTTTACTATAATAATTTCAACGTTTTTACACACTTTACAGGTTTTATTAATGTGTATAACAGACATTATGTTTACAGGCCTTGGCATCGTTACTATAGCATTCCTGCATACGATTACTGTGTAGTTTACAACAGGCCTTACAGACAATATTACAATCCTGTTCGTTACGTTTATACAAGACCATTTTATAACAACCATAGACCAAGAACGGCCATTTATAGCAGACGTGGCGATGTTATAAGTAGAAACAGAAGTTATGCTACTGTTTATAGAAGTTCTAAAAATGTTACTGAAATAAACAGAAATGCAAGAAGGGATTATGATGACAATAGGATGTCTCAAAATAATAGTAGAAACAATTCTAATTTCAACAGAAATTCTTCTCAAACGAGAACAGAAACTTCTAATAACAATTATTCTAGAAGAGATAATAATGCTTCCAGAAATAACGAAGCAGTAGCTAATAAGAATTTAAAGAGAGATAACAATGCTACCTCTAGAAACAATGCAGAAGTAACTAACAATAATAGAGCTAATGAGTCCGTTAATAAAAGAACGGCTCCAAATGTTAATAATTCGAGAATAGAAAATTCTGGAAATAATAGAAATAATTCTTTTAACCGTAAACCAGAAAGTTCAAATACTCGTATATATTCAGGGAAAAGCAATAATAACAGAAGTGCCCCACAGGTAACTTCAAGATCGACTCAAAATAGTTCTTCTAGAAATGTGCAACAAGCACCTTCTAGACAAACTCAAAGTTCATCTAGAGTTATGGAAAGCAGAGGTAATTCTGGAAACAATAATAAACAGTCTAATAGCAATAGAAGACAATAAAGATTTTGGTTGGTTAGTTGGAAAGCCCTGCGATATGTTTGCCTCAAAGCAAAATTCGTGGGGTTTTCTCTTTTATTTAAGTTCCTCTACCAACTGTTTGGTTAAATTTTTTCTACTGTATTTCTGTAAGCCAATGGCATGGGATTGTAATGTGCTACTTTTAAAAGTATGATAATGATTCGTTAAAGTTGATTTCAATAAATCATAATCATCATAGCAAAAGTAGTTTCCCGTATTCGTTTCTTTGATTATTTTTTCTACATCCGAATCTTTCGGACCTATAGAAACAATAGGTCTGTTGGAAACCATGTATTCAAATAATTTACCCGGAATGATGCATTTGGTATCTTCGGAATTTATTTCAATCAACAATAGGATTTGAGATTTTTTTTGAAACACAATAGCTTCATTATGTGAAACATATCCAATATTATTTACATGGTTTGTTAAATGATATCTTTCTAAAGATTCCATGATATTATCGCTTACAAAACCAATGAAATTTAACTGAAAATCATCTTTAAATCCCACTAATTCTTCCATCAATTTGCTCAGGACTTGCCATAAAATTTCCGGATTTCTTTCAGACAGCAAAGAGCCAATATGCGATAATGTAAATTTAGTGTCTAATGAAACTTCACCGACCTTTTCAATATCATAACCATTGGTAATGACTGAAATTGGTTTATTGGTAATGGTTTCAAATTCTGTTTTGGTAGTATAACTGGTCACGATTATTTTATCGGCACTATTTAAAACTTGCCTTTCCAAAACCTTGTGTTTTTCTTTTGAAGCTTTGGATAGCTTTAATTTTTTATGATAGCCAATAGTAGTCCATGGATCTCTAAAATCCGCCACCCACTCCACGCCTAACTGGTTTTTAAGAGCTAAACCAATCAGATGCAAACTATGCGGCGGCCCTGTGGTAATAATGGTTCCAATATTATTTTTTGAAATGTAATCCGAAAGAAATAAAACAGACGGTTTTACCCAACCAATTCGCGCATCAGGAATAAAAAAATTACCTCTTATGTAAATCAATAATTTATGAATGAAACTTTGTTTTTTTTGAACGGGAATAATGCCTTTACTTATGGAATTGGAAGCCTTTTTTGAGAATAAACCTGCTAATTTATAAGGCTCTTTAATGGGTTGTTTAAGAATAGTTAAATTTTCAGAAACTTCAGAATTTAAACTAGTATCGGTGATCGGATAATTAGGATTTTCGGGGATATATACTATGGGCTCAATATTAAACTCAGGTAGATACTTAACAAATTTCAACCAGCGCTGAACACCTGGCCCACCCGCTGGTGGCCAGTAATAGGTGATGATTAAAACTTTTTTTATCATTCCTGCTAAAATTAAATAATGGATTCCTGCCTGTGCAGGAATGACAATTTATTTTTTCCTGAATTCATAAAACAAACCGCCCAACAACAATAATCCGACCAAAATAGAACTCGCTAAAGCAATACTACTTCCTGTTTGTATCACGTCTGGTTCAAACTTAAATTCTATGGTATGATTTCCTGCTGGAATTTCCATGCCTCGCAACACATAATTTACCCTGATATGAGACGCTTCTTTTCCATCGATAATTGTTTTCCATCCTTTAGGATAATAAACTTCAGAAAAAACAACAAAACCGTTGTTTTTGTTCACCGATTTATATTTCAAATAACTTGGCTTGTGTTCCAATAAAGTAATTGATGCTGTTGAATCTACTTCAAAACTAGAAGTTTCTAACTTAAAGTTATTCTTATTTATAACAGCAACATTTTTATTATCCAAACTATCCAATGCTTTTATTTCTTCATTGGCAGAATTTACAAATTTAAAATCCTTAATAAACCAAGCATTTCCATTTGCATCGGGATTGGTGTAAGGAAATACATTGCCTTGCTCATCTTGGGCTATAATATATTTTGTGTTGAACATATTAAGCACATTGATGTTATTTTGGGAAATATAGAAGTCGAAAACATCTTGATATCTCTGTAATTTAGCAGCATGGTACCCATTTAATGAGTTATGGAAATATGATGCTTTGGCACCAGAAGACGTAATATCGAAAACCCTGAAATTTGTGGTATCGCTCAAAATAGCTTTGTCAGCTTCGTTAGCTTGATACGGTTTATTCACTTGAATGGACGAAACAAAATCATCATTATTCACGTAACGTTTATCAACGCCTATCAAATCAAATAAAATAAGAGCTCCAAAAACAACAATAACCCACTGTTGTTTCAGTTTATCTTTTAAAAACAAGTAAATCGTTCCTGCTGAAATGATTACTAGAATTAATGTTCTTAGGGTATCGGAGGTGAAAATGGATTTTCTGTCTTCTTTGACTGCACGCATGAATTCAGGTCCATAAGATTGTAAATACTCACTATCTCTCAGCCCAACAAAATCAAATGTAGATTTAAAAAGAAGAAATATAATGGCTAAGCCACCTGTGATCATAGTAGAATATTTCAAGGCCTTTAGCTTTCCCTCTTTATTTACCAAAACATCAAATAACTTGACAAGTCCGAATATCGCTAGTATGGGAACGCACAATTCTAATATAACCTGAATGGAAGTAACAGCCCTAAATTTACTATAAAGTGGCACATAATCAATAAAGAAATCCGTCAGTAATACAAAATTATTCCCATAAGATAGCAATAAGGACAACATCGAACCACCAATTAGCCACCATTTTAAACGTCCTTTTACCAAGAACAAGGCAAACACAAATAAAAATAATATAACTGCCCCCACATAAGCTGGCGCTTCAACCCCTGGCTGATCTCCCCAATATGTTAAAGACTCTTCAGATTTAGTTAATTTATATGTTTCAGAATTTTTTCCTAAATGTTCAATACTACCACCACCCATAAATCTTGGAATAAATAGATTAAACGTTTCCAAAATACCATAACTATATTGAGTGATATATTCTTTATCCAAACCAGAAGTCACTTCTTTAGGTGACCCATCCTGATTTATTGTAAGTTCACTTTTGCCGCGCGTACTTTCTTTTGCATATTCTTGAGTCGCCAAAATATTGGTAGCGTTTAATGCAACCGCTAAAACAACAGCGCCTAATAAAATACCAACCGATTTAAAATAATGCGACAATACGTTCTTTCTGTAAGCATCAACCAAATAAGCAATTCCCAAAATAAGTATTAAGAACATGAGGTAATAGGTCATTTGAAAATGATTTGCTACGATTTCCAATCCCATGGCAATCGTTGTAAGCAAAAACCCAATAATATATCTTTTTTGAAACGTGAGGATGATACCACTCAAAACGAAAGGCATATAAGCAATGGCATGGGCTTTACTGTTATGGCCAACACCTAAAATTATGATCAAATAGGTTGAAAACCCAAATGCTAACGAACCCAAAACGGCCAATTTATAATCCACCTTTAAAACCAACAAAAGCACATAAAAGCCAACTAAATAAAGAAATAAATAATCGGCTGGTCTTGGTAAAAAACGAAGCGTTAAATCTAAGCTTTTAATGTAGTTGTGCGGATATTTAGCGCCCAATTGATACGTTGGCATACCACCAAACGCACTATTGGTCCAATAGGTTTCTTTTCCTGTTGTTTCCCTAAAATCATTTTGTTGCTTGCTCATGCCTATATATTGCATGATATCACTTTGGAAGATTTGTTTTCCGGATAAAACCGGACTAAAATAAGCTAATGAAATAATAATGAAGCCAACTAAAACTAATAGATGGGGAAGAAATTTTTTTATTGAAAATTGCATGAATACAGATTAAAAATATTGTGAAAATTAGTCAATTTCTTCATAATCCACATATTCACCTACATCTTTATTTGAAGTTTTTCTGTTAGGCATTTTATCTATAGT
>NCDW01000168.1 GCA_002280395.1 Flavobacteriales bacterium 32-35-8 | reverse complement strand
ATTTTGTGTATTTTAACGAAATATTTGGTATTTCATAGGATTTTATTTTATTTTTGAGCATTAATTCGTTGAAAATTCTTGTTTCGTTTTTTAACACAAATTTATTTAACCATGAAAAATTTTACTCAGTTATTGTTGATATTTCTTTTTGTAATTGGAAATGTCTTTGCACAGCAGGAAAAAGGAATAATAGGCGCCAATAATTGGTTGTACAATTGGACTGAATTTAAGCCAAACCAAAAAGCGTACGATGAGCCTACACAAATACTGGCAGGCAATATAGATAAAGACACAAAATTAGTTAAAAGAGATACTTATCTATTATTGGGAAGTGTTTTTGTAACCAATGGAGCAACATTGACCATAGAACCAGGAACCGTGATTATAGGGGATTTTGAATCAAAAGCTTCCCTTACTATTTCCAAAGGATCTAAAATAATAGCTGAAGGTTTAGAAACTGACCCTATTATTTTCACCTCAAACAGAAGCGTTAAAAGGGCAGGAGATTGGGGAGGTTTAATCATACTTGGTGATGCGCCTACTAACAAATTTGGCAATGGTTCAGTAGCGTCATATTATACAGATCTTACTCCAACAGCCTATGCTAATACAAATTATGGAGGTTCAGATCCAGAAAGTGACTCTGGGATATTGAAATATGTTAGAATAGAATTCGCTGGGAAGAGAATAAGCAATAATGACTATTTTAATGGCCTTTTATTGGCTTGTACAGGTAGTAAAACCGTCGTTGAAAATGTTATGGTCAGTTATTCTGCAGGAAATTCATTTGAAATACATGGGGGAAAAGTTAATTTAACCAAATTAGTTTCTTACAGATCTAGCGGTAACGATTTTAAATTCAATTATGGAGCCGATTCAAAATTACACAATTCACTAGCGATAAGATCTCCTTATGTGTCTAGTAGCTATGGCTCTAGGTGTTTGCAGATTTCTTCATATAATAAAAAAGAAGAAGTAGATTTTAGTAAAGAGGGAACATTGGTAGTTGCGGAGAATATAACCTTGGTTACAGACAGTGATAATATAAAAGCAGATATAGAAAAAGGTTTGGTAAAGGAGGCTGTATACGTTGGTCAGAATTCATCGCTCAATATGAGTACAAGTGTTATTTCTGGTTTTAACCCAGCTGTGTTATTCCAAGAGTCCATTTTCATCAATCAAGAAAACTTGGAAAAAATTAAGTTCTCTAATATGTATTTCAACAATTGTAACGGTAATATTTTCGTTGAGAACAATTCCAATAATGAAGACTTAGAAAACTGGTATGGAAATAGTGCCTTTTTAAATGTATATGCTAAAAGTACTAATGCCGAAACCTTTATTGATTTAAAAAATGATAAAAAACCTGATTTTAGGTTGAGGATTAATAAAATAATTGCTTCTAAAGATCATTTTGCTGCAGAAGATACAGGGATTAACGATTAATATAAAGTAATAATTAACCGATAAATCTTGGCTTTCCACGTTTTCTAGTTTAATACCTTATAAACCAAAAGCAAGATTTTTTTAATTAAAGTTGCCGTAATTGGTTGTTATAACATTAGGCTAATATCATAATAACGGTAATTTTTTTAAAATATATCTGATAAAGAAAAAAATATGGGATGAGGAATTTTACTATTATTATTTTAATTTTTTCTTTTACTAAAACTATTAATGCTCAAATAGTGATAGCGAAGCCTAATTTAGGTTTCACCCAAGCTTGTGCGAGTCCTACGTTTAATAGCTATAATGTAACTTTTTCTTTTTCGACGGTGTCTGGACTCTCTGCTACAAACCAATTTATAGTAGAGCTTTCAGATGCTTCAGGCAGTTTCACAAGCCCAACAACGGTATTTACGTCGACTCAAGGCGCAGTAACAGTGTCGCCAGCAACTTTAAGTTTTTCTTTACCAACCACAACGGCAGGAGAAGCCTATAAGGTTAGAATCAAAAGTACGGCCCCTGCAGCTACGAGTACCGCATCTAACGAGTTTGCGGCATATTACAAAATTCAAGATGCGCCATTCACTATTAACAATTTGATAGGTACAGGTGCCTATTGTGCAGGAGGAAGTTATTTATTAACCATAGATAATCCTGGAACAGGGTCAAATGATTCGCCATTGCAATATCCCTCACTTACATTCAATTGGTTTAGGGAAACAAGCCCCACAACATCTGTTTTTGTGGCATCAGGCAATTCATTAGCTGTTAGCGAACCAGGAACTTATTTTGCAGAAACAAATTATGGTACTTGTACATCAAATTCATTTTCAAACCGTGTTACTATCAGTCAAGCGTCTTCGGGAGTTTCTTCCTCCATTAATTCGAGTTTGGGTAATCCTTATTGTATTAATGAAGGTTCTACAACTTTAAGCACCATAAATGGTAATAGTTATCAGTGGTTTAAAGATGGTACGGCAATTTCAGGGGCAACCAATCAAACATATGTAACCAATGAGGCTGGTACCTATTCAGTTACGATAAATTTAGGGAACTGTGTTGCAAATGCATCTATTGATCTTCAAAATAACGGTTTTACAAGCAGTATAGATGTTCCTGAAAATAATGTGTTGAATGAAGGAAACACGCTGATGGTAAATGTTACAACCGATGCCACAAATCCTGAGTTTGAATGGTATTTAAATGATGTTATCATTCCAGGAGAAATAAGTAGTAGTTATGAAGTTAACCAAATAGGTAATTATAAAGTTATAATAAATCAAACAAGCGGCTGTATAGCTTCCAACGAATTTCTTTTTACGGTAGCCGAAGCATTTCCAAATGTGTCAAGAATCCCCAATTTAATTAGTCCGAATGGAGATGGCATCAATGATACTTGGGTAATTCCGCAAGAATATGTATCAGGAACAAATACGGAAGTCGTCATATTAAGTTCCCAAGGAAAAATAATTTTAAAAACAAACGATTATCAAAATAATTGGCCACAAGACCAAATAAATTTTAAAGATATCAACCCCGTTTACTATTACATAATAACAACACAAAACAATCAAACAAAAAAAGGCTCAATAACAGTAGTGAAGTAACATGGTAAAATATATAGTATATATGATTTTATTTTTATCCATAATGCAACAGTCCCATTCCCAAGAAGACGGTGTTGTGGCGTTAGCTTTGCCTGTTAGAAACTCATTAAAATTCAACAAATATGTCATTAACCCTACATTTAGTTTTGTAAGGGAACAGAATAAGTATGTAACATTTACTAATAAAAGGGAATGGATGCAATTTGAAAATGCCCCACTGACCTATTTATTTAGTTACTCTGGTAGATTTAGTGAAAACTCTGGTATTGGTGTTGGTTTGTTTCAGCAAAATTATGGGGTATTAACCACCTTTGGAGGTGTATTAAATTATGCTTATAACGTTGTTCTTGATAGAGATAGTAATTTAACTTTTGGTTTGAATTTAGGGGCTTACAGAAGTGGCATAAATGAAGGAAACGTGGTTACGAATTTCCCCGATCCTTCATTAGGGAATATACCATCCAATACAGTAATTACAATAAATCCAGGTATAAATTATGGGTTAGCATTTTTCGATTTTGGTGTCTCGCTAAATAATTTGGCAGCTTATAACTTTACAACGTCAAATTTAATCGAAGATAATCCAGAACAAAGTGTTCAAGCGCATGTTATGTACACAGGGTATGTAAATAGCCGTGGTTTTTTTGATGAAACTAAATTTTCTGGTTTGGTTCGTTCTGAATTCAAAAAAGACCAAACCGTTATTTCTGGTATTGCCATGTTTACGGTTCCTAAAGGCTTTTGGGCTCAAGCAGGTTACAATACTTTATATGGATTGTCAGGAGGCGTTGGTTTTTATATTAGTTCGCAAATTGCTTTAGAATATAATTATGAAAAAGCTATGGGCGATTTATCAACGTTTGGTAGTTCCCATGAAATTACTTTAGCATATAAATTTAAAAACCGCGATAGATATAATTACAGTGGAGATGATGATGAAGGCGCTTTAATTTCTCCGGTTAAAAAATCAAAAGCAGTTGTGGCAAAAAGTCAGCCAGCAACTAGAACAGTTAGAAGTACAAATGTAAATACTGCTGATGAAAGTAAAGCTAAAGCGGCAGAAGATGCCAGAATAAAATTAGAACAAGAGCAGGCTCAAGCCAAAGCGGCAGAAGATGCCAGAATAAAATTAGAACAAGACCAAGCCCAAGCCAAAGCGGCAGAAGATGCCAGAATAAAATTAGAACAAGAGCAAGCTCAGGCCAAAGCAGCAGAAAATGCCAGAATAAAATTAGAACAAGAGCAGGCTCAAGCCAAAGCAGCAGAAGATGCCAGAATAAAATTAGAACAAGAGCAAGCTCAGGCCAAAGCAGCAGAAGATGCCAGAATAAGATTAGAGCAGGAGCAGGCTCAGGCCAAAGCGGCAGAAGATGCCAGAATAAAATTAGAACAAGAGCAAGCTCAGGCCAAAGCAGCAGAAGATGCCAGAATAAAATTAGAGCAGGAGCAGGCTCAGGCCAAAGCGGCAGAAGATGCCAGAATAAAATTAGAGCAAGAACAGGCTCAGGCCAAAGCAGCAGAAGATGCCAGAATAAAATTAGAACAAGAAATGCTGCAAAATCAAATTAATGAAGAAGCAAATGATTCTATTGGACAGGTTAATCTAGATGATGTTGTGGTTGAAGTTCAAGGAGGAAATAAAGCCAAGGAAACCGCGAATGTAATTCCGTTAACTGCTGACTCAAGTATCGAACAGCATGAATTATTAATAAAGCTTAGAGAAACTGTAGCTGGCAAAGAACAAGATCTTAAAGATTTAAAACAAGAAAACGATTTAAGTGAACAAGGTATTTACTCAGAGCCTAAACCTTTCAAAAGTGTTTCGGCGGAAAATGCTGCCCTAGAATCTTTAAAAATTGATATTGATAATGTTATAAAAACCCAAAATGCTAAAATAAGGCAAATGGAAGATTTGTATAATAAAAATACAAATATGGATGAATCTATTAAGGCTTCATATATAAGTAGAATAAATGCACTAAAAGCAGAACAATTGCAAGCTGTAATAACAAAAGATAATTTGCTTAAAACATTAGAAGACATTAAAGAAGCTACAGAAATTGAGAGAAAACGAAGAATTAAGCGAGCTGTTTACGATAATGAAGAGGATAGATATTTAAAAGATAGAGCAGCATTAAATGTCATAAAACAAAATACACCTTTAAGTGCCGAGCCACTAACTCAAGAGAATTTCGATTTTGGCGAAGAACAAAGCAAAAATATACAAATATTAAAAGGCGTTAGTAATGTAGAAAGTGGTTATTATGTTGTTTTAGCGGTACACAGTGATGTGACTAAACGAGATGAATTTTTAACTAAAGCAGTGGCATCTGGACAAAAAGATATTAATTTCTTTTATGATGTTAATACAAGTAAATATTTTATTTACTATCAAAAATTTGAAACATTAGAAGAAGCAAACAATGCTTTAAAAGCAAACAATAATGAACCATATAATGCTAAAAAGGCCATGTTTAAAATAGAAAACTAAAATATGAAACAAAATTAGAACATCCTTTTTTTT
>NCDW01000167.1 GCA_002280395.1 Flavobacteriales bacterium 32-35-8 | reverse complement strand
AAGTCCTAACCCCTTTAGTAGTCAAATAAACATTAGGCTTCCTTTAATCTTTAACAATAATGAATTTGACATTAAAATTTATGATTTAAACGGAAGATTAGTATTTTATGAAAAATATGCTAGTAAAAATAGTGTTATTACAATTAACAACTTAATTAAACTGCAACAAGCAACTTATCTCATTAAAATTATTAACAAAGAAACAGGAAACAGTATTGTTAAGAAACTGATAAAATATTAATACATATAATATTTTCATTATCAAATGGTTGATTTTAAAAAATCAACCATTTTTTATTAAATAAACACATAAAACTTACTCCCAATAATCTATTTAACAGTTAAAACATGATAAATATTCAATTTTATAAAAAGTTAAGTTATTGAAAATCACTAATTTAATTATTTTATAATGCATTTTATCGATTATTTTTGCTTTACGTCGATAATAATAATATATTTGACAGCTAATAATTAGTCCCAAGCTAAAACTTAACTATTGTGAAAAAATTTACTCTCGCTTTTTCAATACTATTTTTTTTATGCCTTTCATTTTCTAAAGGCTACTCTCAATCACAAGATATTAATGTCCGTGGAGGTTCGCCCTATACCAATATATCTATTGGAGATCCTAGTCCTACAGTTGCAAAAGGAACACAATTTGGTAGTACTCCAATTGGGACTCCTATTGTCAGAACATTTGAAATACAAAACACACATTCTGGTGGTAGTCCATCTAGTAACGTTTTAACCATCAGTAGCATAACTAAATCTGGAACAAATCCAGCTGATTTTACAATAACAAGTTTAATTACAACTATTGCAAGAGCTAATAGTGCTACGTTCACAATTTCATTCAACCCAACGGCAGCTGGAATTAGAACGGCAACCATAACCATAAACAGTAATGACCCCGATGAAAACCCCTGGACATTCACTATTGAAGGAACTGGTACTATTCCACCTCCAGAAATAGATATAAGAGGATTAAGCGTAAGCATTCCAAGTGGAGATGTTACACCAATAACTTCAGATAATACCAATTGGGGCTCAGTACTCACATCATCAAGTACTCCGCATACATTTTCCATTCACAATACAGCCCATGCGGCAAGTACTCTAACTATTAGTCAAGGTGTTAATATTACATTTACCAGTAACCCATCAGGGTACTTTTCAATAACCTCCCAACCCGCACAAAATAGTACCATTGCTGGTGGTTCAAATTTAACTTTTTCAATAACATATAATCCCTTAGTAGATGGTACACATACAGCTATAATTAGTATAAATAATACGGACAGCAATGAAAACCCTTATACTTTTACTATTACAGGCACATCGTTTACCCCATCACCAGAAATTAAAATCATGGGAGGGTCTATTCTTACTGAAATAGTAGATGGCGACGCAACACCACAAAACGCAGATGGAACCATCTTTGGTAATGTAAACGCTGGCAATTCATTGCAACGAATTTTCACCATTGATAATACCGCAGGCACAGCCAATTTAACCATTTCAAGTATTACACTATCAAACACCACTAATTTTTCAATTACTACTGTCCACAGTTCACCAGTGGCCTCGGGCGGTACAACAACTTTCGGTATCACTTATACAGGTATCGCTGTTGGCGCGCATACATGTACGGTAACCATTAACAATAATGATAGTGATGAATCTGTTTATGACTTTGTTATTGAAGGCACTACTGTACAATTATTCTATGATAGTGATAACGATGGTATATTTGACGACCAGGACATTGATGATGATAACGATGGCGTCATTGATTCAGATGAAGAAAATAACTGTAGTTCATCCCCAATATCCTATTCTGTAAATTATAAATTCCTTGAAGAAACGTTTGGTACAGGCACCGCTAGAACAACTATTAACACAAGTTATGCTGCTTTTACCTCCTACTGTTGGGAAGATGGTTCTGGCGATGATTGTAAGAATACAGCAAGTGATGATGCCGACTTAGATGATGGTGAATATACGGTATATCATACAATTACAAATAATGACGGTATTAACCAAACACCCAATAACGAACTTGCCAGTTGGGCCGATGGTTTATGGGCTCCAATAGGAGATCACACCCCCGGAGATACCAATGGTAGAATGGCCGTTTTTAATGCGTCTTTTGATCCTGGTGTTTTTTATACCGCACAAATTACTGGTGCATTACCAAACGTGCCTGTTACTTACAGCTTTTATGCCGTTAATTTAGACAGGTGGAATCATGTAGATATTGCAACACGTATAAGGCCAAGCATTAGGGTTGAATTTCAAGATTTAAATGGCAATATATTAGATAATTTAGCCACACCAGGAGCTGCCGATGCATTTTTTGAAACTGGTGATATAGATCCCTGGAATCCAGCAAACCCAGATAACGGTTGGTTTAATTTTTCTGAAGACCTGATTCTGAGTGTTAATGAATTTCAAGTGATATTTTATAATGATGCTCCTGGAGGGCTGGGTAATGATTTAGCTATTGATGACATAGAAATCAGGCAAACACTATGCGACTATGATAATGACGGCATAGCAGATATATTTGATTTAGATGCAGACAATGATGGTATTCCTGATATTGTTGAAATAGGTTTAGGGCACTTAAGTAATGGTACAGGAAAAATGGACGTGGCTTGGGTTGATGCCAATGGAGATGGTTTGCACGATAGTGCTGCTGCCAATACACCATTAGATTCAGATGGTGATGGTGTGCCAAATTATCTGGATTTAGACAGTGATAATGATGGCATTTTTGACGTAGATGAATCTGGTACGGGCAATTCTGGAGATGTTTACTTCCAAAATGGAGATGGTGATATTAACGGTGATGGCGTTGGTGATGGACAAGAATCTGAAGCATTCCGTGAAAAAGATGTTTATGGAAACGGCATACCCGAATACTTTGGCGATGGTATATTGGATATCTATGATTTTCATAGTTCTGCCAATAACTATACCGATGCCTATGGAAACAACAGCCAAGGTACGGTAACAGGAACTGTTTATTATGTTAAGGACACCGACTTAGATGGCATACCAGACTATATAGATACGATGTCCAATGGCTCCACTTATGATATTGCAGGAACTTTGTACGCTAGTCTTGACGCTAATAATGATGGCGTCATCGATGATACCAATGATGCGGACGGTGATGGCATTGTCGATTTATTTGATACAGACGATAATGCTTTTGGCTCACCAAGGGATTTAGACCGAAAATTACATTTATTCTTTGATGGACGCAATGATTACGGAGAGGACTCTAATGTTATAAGCTCGGGAGAAGCAAGTATCATGGTTTTTATTAAATCTAACGGAAACAACACCCTAAATGAAGATAGAATAATTGCAGGACAAGATGACTTTTATTTAAGGATTAATGATGCCAATAATACCATAAGTTTAATTTTAGAAGGAAGTACAATTACATCCACCACCGCAATCACAGACGGGATTTGGACACACATAGCGGCAACCACAAAACCTGGTAGCACCAAACTATATATCAATGGTGTTGAAGAAGCTAGTGACAATTCTGGCGGTATATCAGATACATCAAATTTTATGATAGGAAGATCATCTGCAGGCAATAAACACTTTCATGGCTATATGGATGAATTACGGGTATTTAGCAAAGCCTTATCCGAAGATGAATTGCATAAAATGATTTACCAAGAAATCGAAAATAATTCAGGAGTAACCAGTGGTGCTATAATCCCTCGAAATGTAACGGATTTTATAGATGCCAATACCATAACACCTCTCAACTGGTCAAGTGTAGCACGCTATTTTAGAATGGACGCCTATAAAGATGATATCATAGACGATGTAACTACTCCTAGCGTAGACACTGAAATGGGTGCTAGAATTTACAATACCAAAATAATTGACGTACAGTCGGCACCACTTCCTTTTGTAACACAACAAAGTGGAAGTTTAGCCTCTGCAGTAGATATCCCTGCAAATGGTGTAAATGGGAACGATGTTATAAACTATGATTGGTCAATCGTAAAAATTTCACATGATGATGTCACCTACAATGCAAACCAAAAACATGTTGGCCTTATAGTAGATGCCACTGATGCAAGTTCAAATCCTATTGAATTTAGTATTCAGAATAATTCTGAGCTTAATGTAAGCTGGTATTTAAAACTGAATGGTTTTATAGATTTGGAGGGCGAATCGCAATTAATTCAAGGTGCAGACAGCGAATTGGATACTACAAGTTCTGGCTATATTGAAAGAGATCAACAAGGCACTAGAGATTTGTTTACATATAATTACTGGTCATCACCAGTAGGTACGCGCAATAACTCAACCAACAACAATAGTTTTACAGTTCCAAGTATCTTAAGAGATGGTTCAGTGGCCGAAACCCCACTTAACATTACCTTTTTAAGCTCAGGCTATAATGGAAATCCCGGTAACCCCGGCACAACACCTATTAGCATTGCAGACTATTGGATATGGAAATATTCAAATAGAATTAGTAACACCTATTCTCAATGGCAACATATAAGAAGAACAGGTACAGTATTAGCAGGTGAAGGTTTTACCATGAAAGGTGTTCAAAATACAGGGGGAGCCATTACATTACAACAAAACTATGTATTTAATGGCAAGCCCAATAATGGCAATATATCACTTACCATATCTCCTGGAAACGATTATTTAATTGGCAACCCCTATCCTTCTGCATTGGATGCAGATGAGTTTATATTAGACTACATACAAGATGGAGCTGGAAGAGCATCAACCAACATCATTAATGGCGCTTTGTATTTCTGGGATCATTTTGCAAGCAATACCCATACATTAGCCGAATATCAAGGGGGTTATGCAACCTATACATTAATGGGTGGTACGGCCGCCATATCAAACGATACGAGAATTGCTGCCACAGGTGTTGTTGGTACAAAAGTTCCAGATAGATATATTCCCGTATCCCAAGGATTCTTTGTGTCTTCCATTTTAGATGCCAATTTGGTGAACGATGGGTTAACATCTCCTGTTGTTGGCGGACAAGTTACGTTTAAAAATAGTCAGCGTATTTTCCAAACGGAAGCATCTGGATCCTCCTTTTTTATAAAACCAAGCAATGATAAATCTAAAACCACAACTTTAAAGGAAACTGAGATTGACAAAAGAGAAAAAATTAGATTAATGTTCGACTCCCCTAAAGGATACCATCGTCAATTATTAGTTGGTGTAGATGAAAATGCTACGAATGCCTTTGATATTGGCTATGATGCTCCTTTAATTGAAAGCAATAAAGAAGACATATTTTGGACTTTTAACAATAAAAATTTTATAATCCAAGCGGTTAGCAATTTTGGCAATGAACAAGTACTTCCGCTAGGAATTAAAATCGATAAGGCCGGCATTACTAAGATTAAAGTTGATGCCCTTGAAAATATTACTGAAGATTTAAACATTTATTTAAATGACAACGAATTAGGCATTCAGCATGATTTAAAAAATAGTGCATATGAAGTATATCTTGCTACGGGCACTTATTTAAATCGCTTTAATATAACGTTTAAAAATACAGAATCAAAATCATTAGACACCGATGATGTTGTAAAGG
>NCDW01000166.1 GCA_002280395.1 Flavobacteriales bacterium 32-35-8 | reverse complement strand
AAAGCTAAAACTAATTCTTCAGGAAAATGTCCTGTTAGATGTAGATTGACATACAATAATGAACGTAAAGAATTCTCAACAGGAATATTTATATATCCTAGAAATTGGTTAAGTAAACAACAAGAAATTAAGCCAGAAGAACCTGATGCTAATTTAATTGAAACACAATTAAGCCTGATTAAAACAAAACTTAGTCAGGCTTTTTTATTTCTACAAGTTAAAGGAACTGATTTTACTGTAGATGATATCTATTCACAATATAAAGGTGAAACCCCTAAAAAGGAATATGGGGTGATGGAAGTGTACAACCTACATAGTGATAGAATTAAGAAACTATTAGGCATAGATATACAACTTGTTACATACCAAAAGTATTTAGAATCTGGAGTACATCTTCAAAGCTTTATCAAGCATAAATTCAAGGCTAAAGACATTCAATTAAAGACCATTAAAAGCAGTTTTATTGAACATTATGAGTATTTCCTAAAAACAGAAAAAAAGTTCCAGCAAAGCACCTTAAATAAAGCTATTCAGAGATTCAGAAAGGTGATTAGGTATGCTGTTTCAGAAGATTATTTAGATAAAGACCCTTTCATGCTTTATAAGGCTAAAAGAGTAAAAAAAGAGGTGTTATTCCTATCACCAGAGCAACTTAGAAAATTTGAGGAAACTAGTTTTAAAATAAAGAGGATCCAACAGATAAAAGATATGTTCGTGTTTTGCTGTTATACAGGTTTAGGTTTTAAAGAAATGGTTAATCTTAAAAAACAAAATATAACTACTGAATTTGATGGTGAGTTATGGTTAAACATCTACAGGAATAAAACTTCTAGAAGCTATAAAGTGCCATTATTACCCAAAGCAAAGGAAATTATGGAGCAGTATAATAATGAAGCTAATGATTATGTATTTGCCAGAATGTCTAACGTCAAGTTTAATGCTTATTTAAAAGAAATAGCAGATGTTGTTGGCATTGAGTTTAATTTAACCCATCATATTGCCAGAAAAACATTTGCTAGTACAGTGTTGTTATTTAATAATGTACCAATGGAAGTAGTTAGTAGTTTATTAGGTCATAGTAAAATGCAGACAACACAGGAAAGTTATGGAAAGGTAGTGGAAAAAAGGATTAGCACTGAAATGGAGAGGTTGAAGGGGAGTTGAAAAATTATTTTGTTGATGATTATTTTTTAAAATATTTCATATATTTATTGAAAGAAAAATTGTATGGCAAAATGTTGGAGATGTGGTGATAGTGCTTTAGGTATTCAAAAACAGGTTTCTGAAAGGTGTTATTCTTGTAATGGTACTGGTAGAAGGGTTAATGATTTATGTTATTCTTGTGGAGGAAGTGGTAGTACTAGCAGTTATAAATTTGTAAGATGTGATGTATGTTATGGTGTTCCAGAATATTCTACTGGTGGTTCAGGTAATACGGGAAAAGGAAGTGGTTTTTCTCTGAAAGGGTGTTTGATTTTTTTGGCGATAATAATAATATTTTTTGCTCTTTTTGTTTTTTTTAAATTCTTTTTTGATGATTTTATGAGCTCAATTTTGACATTTGAAAATTAGGGTTAACATATTTGGTGTATTAAATTTAGATAAATGAAAGGTGAGATTTAATCAAAATTTTTATTGTCTAGATAAGGATTAGTTTAGAGTATGGAGAAGTTGAAGGGAAGTGGTTAGCTTCCCTTATTACCTATACAATCTATTTCATTGTTCTGTTTTTTTCTAAGCCATTTATTGGAATATTTAAAAAATATATATGCTAATAACCCAGCTAGAAATAATGCTCCTAAATTTTCAAACTTTTCAATATTAGTTGTGCCTGTTAATTTTCCTGTGAGTAACCCCATAAAATTTCCTATGACGCTTAAAACACATAGAATTCCTAACAGACGGAATATATATGCTAGAATTTTTTTGCCCATATAGTTTAAATTAAACCCAAATTTTTTATAGTGAAGTATAATAAGACCAATATCAGAATTGTATAGAAGAGTCTTCCTAATTTTGCTTGTTTTTTAAGTGTTTCCTCCTCTGCCAATTTCTTAACTCTTTCTTTTAGCAAATTGTCCAATACTATCACGACTTCTTCAATTGTATCATTATCATTCATCACTGAGTTGGGGATTCTAAGAGTAATAATATCCCTATTCACAAAATCATGGAAAGTCCTTTTAATATCAGAAATACCTTGTTTAGAATTACTATTATGGTGTGACCCATCGACCTCAATTACTATTTTAGCTTCACGGATTGCTAGGTCAACATGTTTATGTCTATCCTTGTCTTCATGAATAACTTTCCAACCTTTATCTGTTAGTCCAGTCTTTAATCTTAAAGCTTCAGGTGTGGCTCTTAATAATGCCGATATGTTTTCGTCTCTAGTTTCAGTCTTTTTTTCTTTACCATTTTGACAAGTCATACATAAGGGTATTGTATAATTAGCCATTGAAAAATCATATATTCCTTTAGTTATAGTTTTTTTGCATGTAGCACAAAATAGTCGCATAAAAAATCCTAATATTATTTTTTGAACATATTGTAAATATAATGGAAAACAATTTACTGAAAAAGACTAAAAATAATATCAGAGAAATACTATATATTTGGAAGTAAACTAAATAACCATTTGATGAAAATTATTTTTGTTCTGATTATTCAAGTAGCTTTATTACTTTCAATTAAAGCCTCTTCGCAAACAATTATTTCAGGTGGGGATGTTTCAGGTTTGTGGAATCTTTCAGGCTCTCCCTACATAGTCCAAGGAGATATTATTCTAAATGGAGAATTAATTATTGAACCAGGAGTTGAAGTTTTATTTGATGAAGGTATTAGATTTAATGTCTTTGGAAAATTAATAGCTGAAGGCAATAAAACAAGCAGAATAATTTTTAAGAACAATGCTAATTTTTGGGGAGGTATTCATTTTATAAATAGTAGTGAAGCCTCAATTTTAAAATACTTTGAAGTAGCAGGGGTTAGAAATTTAGTTGGTTATGGTGGAGCTATATCTGTTGAAAATTCCAATAGTACTTATATATCACATGGTACTGTTTTTAATAATAGTTCAGAAAATAGAGGAGGAGGAATCAGTCTCTTAAATTTAGAAAACTTTACTATTTCTCATATTCTGCTTTATGAGAATAGTTTATACTCAGAAGATGGTTTATATTCATTAAAAGATGGAACAGCCATTCATATAGCATCATCACTCGTAAATTTACTCAACATAACAGCCGTTAAAAATACTTTTTCAAACGCCTTATCTGGATCAGCTAGTACCATTTATTGGGATAGTAATAGTGAAGTGAAATTTACTAATTGCATAATTCAAAATAATGAATCAACTTCAATAGGGAGATCCAATGAATATGATCAATTTAATATCTCTTATTCAAATATTAATGGATTGGAAGACTTGATTGGATTGAGAAAACTGGTAGTAGGTGAGGGTAATTATGATGCTCCACCTAGTTTTGTAGACTATGAAAATGACAACTTTAGTTTGTTGTGGAATAATTTTCCAATGCAAGCGAGTAAGCCAAGAGAAATTGATGGTGGTGACCCTTCTATTCATAATGATGATGGATCTATATCAGATATAGGAGCTTTAACATTTGATCAAATGGGAGAATATTTTCCTCCTGGTGCTTGGTTTAGTGCTGATAAAAATAGAATTCAAGCAGGAACTAGTGTACAGTTTAATAATAATTCACAAAAAGGAAGTTTAGACATAGCCTTGTATTATTGGGATTTTGGAGATGGAAATTTTTCTAATGAAATAGCTCCTGAGCATATCTATTCTGATTATGGGAGATTTGACGTTTCATTAACTGTAACGGATACAAATGGAAATAGTAACACCCAAAATTTAACCGATTTTATTGTTTCAGGAACAATAATATTAGAAGGACCTGTTTCAGGGGAATGGAATAAGTTTTTAAGTCCTTATATTATAAGTGGAGATATAATAATACCTCAAAATGAGTTATTGGATATTAAACCAGATGTAGAAGTTCTCTTTTCTGGTTATTATGGAATTAAAGTAGAGGGTGATTTAAGATCTATAGGTAATGAAGAAGAAAGGGTAATTTTCACATCACTGGACACCATTAATTTTTGGAATAAAAATCTACATTGGAACTATTTTTATTATGAACGAGAACTAAATGGATGGAAAGGAATAGAATTTGTAGGGAATAACCTTAATTCTATAATGAAGTTTACAGATATAAGTTATTTTAGAAATTTTTATCTTTCTTGTGGTGATACAAATTACTTTGGAGGAGCTGTTAGACTTAATAACGCCGATGGCTTTATATTTGACAATTGTAGATTTGTGAATAATAATGGCCATGGTTATGGATTAGGTTCTAGTACTTGTTATAAAGGTGCTTGTATAAAAGCATATAGTTCAGACATAATAGTTAGTAATTGTGTTTTTGAAAATAATGAGGCAGATTATTCTGTGGCAATATATACTTGGAATTCAGACAACACTAAAATTGAGAATAACATCTTCAGAAACAATTATTCTATGGGCGGTAATGTTACGTCACTTATTGATCTAACGGGAGAAGCTTATTTTGAGGTTATAAGTGACAATCGGATAGTGGTAAAAAACAATATTATTGAAAATAATGAGGTTGGAGGAATCTCATTGGGTTCATTAGAAGGAAATGTTTTAATAGAAGGGAATTTAATAAATAATAATATTGGTCATGGAATTACAACTTCTTTATCTTCCCCAATTATAAGTAGAAATAGAATTACCAACAATATAGCTAGTGAAGGAGTTGGAATATATACATTGCCGTCATTTGGAATCCCACAAATAGTAAATAATTTTATAAGTGGAAATACTATAACATATTATTGGGGTCAAGGTTCAGGTATTTTATGTGAAACAAATACTTATATTGTAAACAATACAATTACAAATAATACTTCAACAGGTATAAATGGCGAAGCAATTTATGGAGATAACGCTACCTATACTGCTATTAATAATATTTTGTTTAATAACCCAAATGGGGACTATGGGCAAAATAGAGGAGATAGTGCTTACGCTATTGTAGTTGTGGTTTGATTAAAGATTAGAAAACACGATATTAGTTGCGTTGCTATCTTCTAATATACAAGTGATTAAGGTGAAATATCGTTTAAAAAAATGCTTCTTTTTAGCAGTGATAAGGCTAGATTGAGGCTTTTTTCTTTTTAAGCGTTGGGACAGCTCGCGAGCTGTCTGTGCTAAAATAGAATCCAT
Source organism: Flavobacteriales bacterium 32-35-8 (assembly GCA_002280395.1). GTDB lineage: Bacteria > Bacteroidota > Bacteroidia > Flavobacteriales > Flavobacteriaceae > Confluentibacter. The sequence continues at coordinate 344 of NCDW01000166.1, read as the reverse complement.
AAAGAATTGAAAATCTTTTAAAAATTGATAATTAATTATTTTTCCTGATTTTCGGTTGGGGCAGGTCGCGACCTGCCCGTGAGTGAATAAAATTATTCATGGAAAATAGAAAAGGAATTGGGTTATTATAAATAGAAAGATAATTTATATTTTCCTTGATTTATAGTTGAGATTCTCTGTTGGGACAGGTCGCGACCTGTCCGTACGAGGTTTAAATCATGGATAAGAAATCGAAATCTTGATTTTTTTTTTTGATTTGATTATAGATTAGAAATCGAGGATAGAATTCATGAAGAAATAGAAAATGAAATCTTTAAAAAAATTGATAATTAATTATTTTCCTC
>NCDW01000165.1 GCA_002280395.1 Flavobacteriales bacterium 32-35-8 | reverse complement strand
ATGGATGTAAATTGCTTTATATCAACAAGGTTTATTGTTTTAGGGTAAGCAATATAACTAACCGAAAACACCCATCTGCTGATGGGTGTTTTTTTTATGTGAAAGTATATTATTTTTTGTGTGTTATAAACTCAACATCCAATTTCGTTGAAGCTTCTTGAATTTCCTTAATTCAGCACGTAAAATAGGTAGAAAATCTTTACCATTGCTATTGGAACGTTCAAGTCTATACGAGTTTTTGTAAAGTAAATTGGTTAGTCGTCTTAGCGAAGCGATATGTTTATGCTTTCTGTCGGAATACCTTTCCAATTCAGCATTTACGATTTCTGGAGCCAAGGAAACGGATTGCTGAACGATATCACCTGAAAAATAGATGTTTATATCTTCAGAACCATCTTCTTTTAAACTTGATAAGTCGTGATTTAAATACACAGAAATATTTTGTGACAACGCAAAGATTTCCATCGCCTTTTTATAAATAGGCAACTCATACAAATGTGTAGGTGTATTTGATAACATGTGGCTCAAGCAATTTTATCCAAAATTACTCACTAATATGCGTAATCTACTTTAGAATTTAAAGTAAAATTGTATATTTGGTTTAATATTTAATATTTTATTGTTAAAATTCCTTAGATGAAAATAGATAATCTTAATTGGAAAATTTTAAAATGCCTCCAGCAAAACGCCAGACAGTCCAATGCGGAGATTGGCAGACAAGTGGGAGTGAGTTCGCCTGCTGTTTCAGAACGCATTAAAAAGATGGAAGATTTAGGTATTATCCAAGGGTATAATACTTTGTTGTCGCCTTTTGAAATCGGGTACCAACTAAAGGCTATTATTACCATGAGAGCGTTTATGGGTAAATTAAAACCGTTTTTGGAAAAGGTAAAGACCTATGACGAAATTGTGAATTGCTACCGCATTACGGGTGACGAGAATTTTGTGATGGAAGTGGTCTTAAAAAATCAAAAACACTTGGAACAATTTATAGACCAGCTCATTGTTTATGGCGAAACCAAAACCCAAATTGTGTTATCGCATGTTGTGAAACAAAAGGAATTAAAACCTGTTATTTAATTGGTGCTCTTTCCAATATGATTGGCAATCATTTTTGCATGAATTCTGGAGTTTTCAATAAACCATTTATGGGTTTCGTTTCCTCCGCAAATCACGCCCGCTAAATACAGCCCTTTTATGTTAGATTCCATCGTTTCAGGATTATATGTTGGTATCTTCCTGTCATCCTCAGAAATTGTAATGCCACTATGCTTCAATATTTCAAAATTCGGTAAATAACCCGTTAAAGCTACCACATAATCATTATCTAAAGTGATTAATCCGTCAGGTGTTTGAATGTCAACCGCGTGTTCATCAATTTTTTTGACTTCAGAATTGAAATAGGCTTTAATACTGCCTTCTTCAATACGGTTTACAATATCCGGACGCACCCAATATTTTACGCGTTCCCCAATGTTTTCGCCTCTAACAACCATAGTCACGTGGCCGCCTTTGCGCCAAATTTCCAAGGCGGCATCTACGGCAGAATTACTGGCACCAATCACCACCACATTTTGCAAAGCATAATTATGGGCTTCTTTGTAATAATGTGTCACTTTGGGAAGATGTTCGCCAGGAATATCTAATAATTTTGGAATATCATAAAATCCTGTACAAATAATAACCTTCTTTGAAATGTAGTTGCTTTTACTCGTTGAAATAGAAAAACGCTCATCTTCTTTTTTTATGGCTAGCACCGTTTCATATAAATTAATATGAAGTTTATTTGAAGTGGCAACGCGTCGGTAATATTCCAAAGCTTCATCTCTATTAGGTTTTGGGTTGTTGCTGATGAACGGGATATCATCAATTTCCAATTTTTCCGAAGTTGAAAAAAAGGTCATATTTCTAGGGTAATTAAATAACGAATTGGTCAGTGCCCCTTTTTCAATAACTACGTAATTCCAATGTCTTTTTTTACATTCTAAAGCGCAGGCAATCCCAATGGGGCCTGCGCCAATAATGATGATGTCTTTTTCTATTATCAAAATGTCGATTTTATTAAATGTTTATTCAAGCTAAATAATAGCAGTGCACAAACCAGTGCAATGCCGCTAACAATATACCATGTGGCATCAAAACCTAACACATTTGCCATTTGCAATCCAGCATTATGTCCAAAAATATGGGCTATGGAAAACGAAATGGAATACAATGCCATATATTCACCTTGGTTTCCTTTTTTAGCCCGCTCTGCTGCAAAGGCATTCGAAAATGGGAACGCTACCATTTCACCAAAAGTCATGAGCAACATCCCAACAATTAAAACGCCTGACCAAGTGGTTAAATTAAACACCAATAAACTGATTCCAGTTAAAAGCGCTCCAAAAAACATGAGTCCCAATTTGGTATATCTACTATGTTCCAACCATTTTATCAATGGCATTTCAAAGATAAAAATAAGAAACCCATTTAAGCCTAAGATAATACCTATTTGTAGTTCACTTAGTTTATGAATGTCATTATAGTAAATAGGAACGGTTGAAAAATATTGTAAAAATACAATCCCGAAAAGTGTCATGGCCATTAAAAATACTAAAAAAGCCTTATCCTTGTAAGCCGAAATGGGATTATCGTTCACAATGGTATCTAAAACTTTTGCTTTTTTCGGATTTAAAACCTGAATCATTAATAAAGCAGCTAAAATACAAGTAATGCCATCTACCCAAAATAAACCAGAATAACTCAAACCTGTAATAATAAGTCCGCCCACAGCAGGTCCCGCCGAAAACCCTAAGTTTATGGCCAGCCTAATGAGTGTTAAGGAACGTATTTTATTTTTGGGTTTGCTATAGGCATTTAGAGCCACAAAAATAGCAGGTCTAAACGCATCAGCAACAAGCATCACAACAAAAACACCAAAACAAACCGAGGCAAAATCATCTGCTAATTGTAGAGCGATAAAAAGCAATCCACTAAAAAACAAACTTCCAACCATTACTTTGTAATAGCCTATTTTATCGGTTAATTTCCCGCCTAACCAAGAACCGGCTACCGAACCCAAACCAAAAGCGCTCATAATCCAACCTACTTCGCTAATACTAAAATGCAAATCTTCCTTTAAGTACAAAGACAAAAAGGGAATTACCATAGTTCCTGCTCGGTTTATAAGCGTGATTAATGCTAGCCACCAAACTTCTTTTGATAGACCTTTAAAGGTGTTTAAGTAATTGTTGAATAATGTTTTCATCCTTTATAATCCCTCCAATGAAGGGTGTTTTTATAATTAATTCAAGTGTCACATTGAGCGCCGTCGAAAAAAATTAAAAAATATCACTTTCAATATTTTCGACTTTAGTTTATCTTGAGCGCAGTCGAAAGGCTCAGACTGACATTAAAATATCTAAAACAAAAAAGTCCGACTGTGAAGTCGGACTTTTTAAATATTGTTATAGATGCATTCATATCACCACAATACATAAAAAGCCCAACCCTTATCTTTTAAAGAGGTTGATTGCTTCATACAAATGGTGACGTTGTGGCGCATATTAATTTTTATTTTTTGATGCTTCAAATTTATATAAAATATTCTTTAGTTGTATTTTTGAAATAAATTTTTTAAATGAAGCTGTTAGTTACCTTATTGATATCTATTATTTGCCTTACAGGTTGTGCCCAAGATAAACGCCCCATTAAAGGCGATACGGAATTTCAGCGCGAGTTGAATGCCGAATATAAAGACGCTTCCAAATCACCTTTAAAAGATAAGGATAGGAAGAAGTTTGAAGGTTTGGACTTTTTTAAATTTGATGCCGCTTACGTGGTGCAAGCGCGTTTGGAACGTACACCAGATTCCAAATGGTTTAATATGCGAACCACCACAAGCAGAGTGAGCAAAGAGCGTGTTTTTGGTATTTTGCATTTTCAATTAAAAGGAAAACCCTACCAATTACATGTGTATCAAGGTGAAGAAACCATGAAGCTGGAAGGTATGGAAGATTATTTGTTTTTGCCTTTTTTAGATGAAACCAATGGCATGGAAAGTTATGGTGGCGGACGCTATATCGATTTACGAATACCCAAAGGCGATACCATAGAAATAGATTTTAATAAAGCTTACAACCCATTTTGTGCTTATAACGACAAATATTCTTGCCCCATTGTGCCACGTGAGAATTATTTAAAAACCAAGGTGGAAGCAGGGGTGAAGGCTTTTGGGAAACATTAGGGGTTTGTTTCGTTTAACTATGATGATATGAAATCGTTTTAATGTTTTATATCAGCCGTTAAACGAAGTTAGTTGAAATATTTTACAAAAACAAGGAGTTATTTCACCAAATCCATTTCAAAAAACACAGCTAAAGCCTACAATAAACCTAGCAAAAGTATGAAAGTGATGGGGTAATCTATTTAACAGCAATATAAATGTCCGTTACCCAATCGGCTGGGTTGGGGTATAGGGTTTGGTCGGTGATATAAACTTCCAGCATAGGGCCATCATCGGCAAACTCCAGACCGTTTTTCGGGATATAATCACTAGCAACATCCCAAGCTTCTTTTAAATTGGTGTAGTTGCCCTTTAAGGTTGTTTTTACAGCTCTAAAAGCGGGTAATTCCCCTGTTAGTACATTACTGTCGGTGGTAATGACTCTATCGGTGGTTGGTACGCAAACAGAAAATATGGTAGCGTTGTTTTGTTCGTCCCAAGTAATATAGCTAACGAACGGTGCGCCGGCCATAGCAATATTATTTTCTTGGGCATACTTGGTAATTTTAGGTAGCATATCTGCAATGGTTGATGATACCTCGTTTATTTTGCTAGATGTAGTAGTGTAAAGATAGTAGCCCCCGCCATGTTCTGTAATACCGCTTACGGTAATGCTGTATTTTTTCATGTCGGCAATCACGGTGCTATCCAATTTAAACAAACCACGTTCAAAATCTGGCGCGGTATTTTTTTCAATAGTACCAGAAAAAACAGTGTACATCTTGGTCATGAAATCTTGTTTGCCTGCCATGCTCCAAGTCACTTTGGTGCCTTCTTCAGTAGGTTCAAAATCCCATTGGATATCCGATTCCAATTTAAAAGGTTTTATAAAAGATATGAGTTGGGAAATAAATTGATTATCATTGGCAGCCAGTGTTTTCATGGAGCCTTCTCCTAAAACGGCACCGTTCCAACTGTAATGGGCACCAACGCCAACGGTTTTTTCACCATAAGTAAGTTTGGCATCAGGTTCTTGTTCCATCCAAGGAGAGAATTCGGGCCAGTTTTTAAAATCGTTTACTTTATTAAATAACACAGAAACAGGGGCTTGAATCACCCGACTTCTGCTAAAGGAGAATTCATTGGGCTGTACTGCAATGTAAATGGACGTACCTATAATGGCTATTAATAATAAAAAGGAAATATATTTAAACGTTTTCATTTTAATTTTTAGAAACAACAAAAATCAAAGGTACGGTTTTTTAAATTATCCTTGATAAATTATTATATTTGTTACCTTAAAATTAAATATTATTCAATCAAAAATGCGTAATTGATATTTTTCAATAATAATATTTAATAAAAAGAGTGACTAACAATAAATAATTACAAATGAAATTAAAATTAATCGCGAGT
>NCDW01000164.1 GCA_002280395.1 Flavobacteriales bacterium 32-35-8 | reverse complement strand
ATTGTATTTTTAGATGATATACAAATATAGGATGTTTTAAGAAGACATTTTATTTGATTTTCACGGCTGAATTTCAACCTTAGTGACAAAATATTTGGTGTCTCCAAGCCAGAATAATATTTTGTAACGTTCAAAATAATGAAGCTTTACCATTTTGCCTTGAAAGTTATTTAAATCCTCAATGACTTGTTTTTCTTTGTCCTGAACCGAAAATACAAACCTTTGGGATTCCGAAACGCCTTGGCTTATTTCGCCTTCCCATGTTTTAAACATAACGCCTTTATGGCTGAATTTAATCAATTCGCCTGCCCTTACACCACTACTGTAGCTTGCAAAATACAGAAAGCAGAAATATAAGATGATTATAATGCCAATGCCAATACCGATTTTCGTGATGATTTTCATATATAAGTTTTTATTGGTCTTCAGCACGTTTGAGTATCGCTTCGGGTAGTGCTTTTTTAGCCTTGGCGCCCATTTTTTTAAGTCTTTCAACGCTCGAAATCAAGTTTCCTTTACCATCAACAAGCTTGCTCATGGCTGCGGAATAATCACTTTTTGCTGCATCAATTTTTTTGCCAACTCCGGTTAAATCTGCTACCAATCCTTCAAATTTATCATATAAAGCTCCAGCTTGTCGGGCAATTTCAATGGCGTTTTGTTGTTGCTTTTCGTTGTTCCACATACTGTCAATGGTGCGTAACGTTGCCAAAAGGGTAGAAGGCGTTACAATCACAATATTTTTTTCAAAGGCTTTGTTATAGATGCTGTTATCTTCATTCACAACAACGGCGAATGCGGGTTCAATGGGGATAAACATCAACACAAAATCAGGCGATTCTATATCGTATAAATCTTGGTAATTTTTTTCCGAAAGTTGGTCAATGTGTTTTTTAATGGAATTAACGTGCGCTTTTAAAAATAGTGCTTTATCATCATCTTCCGCATTTACCAAACGCTCATAGTCCGTAAGCGATACTTTGGAATCTATAATCATTTTTTTACCATCGGGAAGGTGTAAAACCACATCGGGCATGACTCTAGAGCCATCTTCGCGAACAAAGCTTTGTTGCACAAAATATTCTCTATCCTTTTCTAGTCCCGATTTTTCCAATACGCGTTCTAAAACCAACTCGCCCCAATTTCCTTGCATTTTACTATCGCCTTTTAAAGCCCTGGTAAGGTTGGTGGCTTCTTTGGTCATTTGTTGGTTTAAGTCTTTTAAGCCTAATAATTGTTCTTTTAAAGCCGAATGCATGCTGATGCTTTCTTTTTGCGTTAAATCGACTTTTTCTTCAAAAACCTTTATTTTTTCTTGTAGCGGATTTAAAATGTTTTTAATGTTTTCTTTATTCTGAAGTGTAAATTTTTCTGATTTTTCTTCTAAAATCTTATTGGCCAATAACTCAAAATCTTTGCGTAGTTCTTCTTGTCGTTTTTCCAATTCTTCATCACGTTTTAGATTAAGTTGATGGAGATTGTCATACTCGGTATTCCGTCTTGTTAACTCCGCATTTAAAAATTCTTTTTCTTTTCTGATATCATCACGTTCAACTTCAATTTTGCTAAGCGTTTGTTTAAGGTCATTAATGGTTAAACCCATTTGATTTTGACGTTCTTCCAAAGTGCTTTGTTCACTTTTACTTTTAAGTTTGGTAATGGTAATGCCAATGTAAGCACCAATGCCTCCAGAAATTATGATGGCGAGAATAAGAATGAGGTTGTCGTTCATTTAAATTAAGCGTTTATTCAAAGATATATTTTTTAGACCGAAGACGGAAGACGGAAGACCGAAGTTTTTTACCGTAAACTGAAATCTGAAAACTGAGATTGAAACTGCGACTGAAAACGAATCACTTCTTCACCCGAAAAGTCCCCGTTTTTTCGTCAAAAGCAATTAAATCTTCTGGAAATAAAGAATCAAAAACGCCTTTAGTTATTAAATTGCAAGGCATATCTGACACCACATGATTGGGCGTCATAACAATCAACGTATCACACAATTGAATGGCTAAATCTATTTCGTGTGACGAAAACAAAATGGTTTTATCGGTTTCCTTTGCTAATTTTTGCAGCAGTTTTAAGGTGGATACTTTGTGATAAATATCTAGATGTGTGGTTGGTTCATCTAAAATAATCAAATCGGTGTCTTGAGCCAAGGCACGTGCAATCATCACTTTTTGTAATTGACCATCACTGAGTTCAAAACATCTTTTATGTTTTAAATCCGATACATTGGTTTGGGTTAACGCCATATTTATAATAGACATATCATTTTCAGATAAATTACCTACCCAATTGGTATAAGGTTGTCTGCCCAACGCAACAATCTCAAAAACGGATAAATTTTTAGACATGAGTTGCTCGGTTAACACGAGGCTTAATACTTTAGCTAAATCGAGAGCAGCATAGTGTTTGATGTTTTTATCATTAATAAAAATATCACCACTTAAAGGATTTTGAACATTCGTTAAGGTTCTTAAAAGCGTCGATTTCCCAACACCATTCACACCAACCAAGCCAACCAATTCTCCTTTGCATAATTCAATATTAATATTCGATGCCACAACGGTACGCTCTTTTTTAGAAGCATAACCAATCGCTAAATATTTGGTTTTTAAAATGATATGTTGGTTGTCTTTTTCCACTAATTTATTGTCTATCGTCTTAAATCTTATATCTTAAATCTATTTTAAAACACCATTTTCCGCTTCCTCACCAACAACCAAATCACCACCGGTGCGCCAACTAAAGAGGTAATGGCATTAATTGGTAAGGTATAATCACTATTAGGAACTTGGGCAATACTATCACAAATGAGCATCACAATCGCTCCAAATAAAAACACAGCGGGCAATAATATTTTATGGTTTGAGGTATTAAAAACTTGACGTGTTAAATGCGGAATGGCCAGACCTATAAACGCAATTGGGCCAGCAAAGGCCGTAATGGTTCCTGCCAATAAACTGGTCGCCATGATGATGGCAAACCGACTTCTTTTAATATTCAAACCCAAACTTTTAGCATAATTCTCACCTAAAAGCATCGTGTTTAATGACTTTACGGAGACTAAACTTATTATGAGTCCAAGACAGTAAATAATAAAAAAGATGAGTAATTCATCCCAAGATAAATTTCCTAAGCTACCAAAACCCCAGAAGATATATTGTTGTAATTGTTGCGCAGAACCAAAATAGGAAAGCACGCTTACAATGGCTGATGTGATGCTTGCAAACATAAGCCCGATAATAAGTATCGCCATGGTATCACGCACTCTTAGCGACACCATTAAAACAGCTAGCAACACTAAAAAACTACCTAAACTGGCGGCAATAACAATGCTCCATTTTGAGATTAAAAACACCGCAAAAACACCACCAAAAAAAGATGAACCCAAAATAACCAATGCCACACCCAAACTTGCTCCGGAACTAATACCCAAAACAAAGGGACCAGCTAACGGATTTCTAAATAAGGTTTGCATTAATAATCCGGAAATGCCCAAACCAGAGCCGACTAATATGGCGGTTAACGCTTTTGGCAATCGGTAATTTTGAATGATATGTTGCCAGGTTTCTTGTTCGGTTGAGTTTCCTAAAAGACTATTGAAGACTTCATTTAGCGGGATATAAACAGACCCTAAGCTGATATTTGCTAAAAAGCAAAATACAAGTAATATGGACAAGGCCAAGAAGGATAGTTTATATGTATTGGAATTCGGCAATTAGTCTAAAGGTTTAAAAAAGTAAAGGTCATAATTTTTTAAGAGTTCTGGATGACAAATTTTAATAATGTCTTTTAAAACCAAATCGGGTCGGGTAGTGCCCAACTCAAAATATAATATACCACCAGAAGTTCCAGCCGTACTTATAGACGAATAAATCGTGTTATTTTGGAACGCTTTAAATAAAGCATGATTCTTATTACCGTTTTTAAGAGCTTCTTTACTTATGTAATTTGACGGACTAAACCAAATATCAGCATTTTTAGCTTTTGAAAAAACGGTTTCAAAATTCAGCGATAAGCTTCCCGTTCCTTGCGAATCTTTCCATAAATAATGGGTATTGGCATCCTTAAAAAGTTGTGCTTCGGCGCTGGTGCCATTTGGTAAAAACCAAACATCCTTGTGCATGGCGCCACTTAAAACGGTTGGTTGGTTTTTAGTATTCTTCGCTAGTTTTTTTGCTTCCAAATAATTGGTTTCAATGCTGTTAAAAATAGAATCGGCTTCTTTTTCTTTGTTGAATAGTACGCCAAAAAATTTAATCCATTCCGCTTTTGCAAGCGGCGATGCTTCCACCCAATCCCCATTAAAAATAACAGGAATTCCCGATTTTTTTATCGTTTCAAAAGTCCGATTCTTGCCATCAACCCCAAAGCCAATCACAACATCTGGTTTTAATTCCAATAATACTTCGGTGTTAATACCTTCATTTTTACCAAGCTCTCTAACCAATCCGTTTTCAATTCTTTGTCGGGTTTTTTTCGAAGAAATATAATCGATGCCCGGAAATCCAACCAATGTTTCTTCAACATTTAAAAGTTCTAAGGCAGGGATGTGCGTGGTAGAAGTGACGACTATTTTTTGAATGGGATCGATGATGATTCCATCATAAGCATCTGTTGGGAAAGTCGTTTTTGCAGCATTTTCTTTAGTGATGAGTACATATTTAAAAACGTTCTCTGCTTTAGGCCAAGGATTTTTTATCTCTAAAATTTTATAAGTTCCATAATCTTCAACCGAAAAACCATTAGCATATTTTAGAGTTAATTTTTCACCTTCAGTACTGTCGGGTGCTTGTTTTTTTGTCTCGTTTTTACAATTAAAAACCGTTAAAATAATAATTAAAAAAAGTGATTTGTATTTCATTAATAGATGACAAATGTCATTTTTAAATATTTGAATGCTCGTTATTTTTGTTGAAAATATTAACAATGAGAGACGGCTCAAATTTAACAATATATATAGTAGCCACGTAATAATGACTCAATTTTAATTGGATTTATTTGATTTCTAAAATGACCAATAAAAAGTAAGATTTCAATTATTATTTTAAAGTTAATATTTACATTTGCACCGAAATTTGGTTTTATTCACTTCACGTGAATGAATTAAAAGGGAATCAGGTGCGTTGATTTACGAATTTAGATTTAAGAGTTACGGTTGTTGAAATCGTAATTCGTCAATCGTAACTCAACAATTCCTGGACTGTTCCCGCAACTGTAAGTTTTTGTTGAAATTTTTTCAGCACCTCATTTTGAGATGTTATTTACTTCTAAAACCACTGGCTTTTTTTGCTGGGAAGGTGAAATAACATAAAACAAGTCAGGAGACCTGCCATTTTCAAAACAAATAAAGTTAAACTTTCGGGATAAAAGTTTGCGTATGATAATCCATACGATTCTCGAGTAATTAGTCGTTAAAATGAACAAAAAAACAAATGTTTTTGGTGTACTGTGTTTTGGTATATCATTATGTGGCTTTGCGCAACAGCAGGTCGATTCTACAACTGTGCAGCAACTTGATGAGGTTGTTGTTTGCATTAATCAATGCCAAAAGTGGTATCGAGATTAATGGGACACGAAGTGTGGAAGGTATTAATTTAGGATATTTTGTAAGAGGTGGTAACAATAGGCAGGTTTTGGTGCTTATTGATGGTGTTCAAGTAAACGACCCATCTCTTGTATCGAATGAATTCGATTTACGTTTGGTAGATTTAAATACCGTTGAATCCATCGAGGTTATTAAAGGCGCGGCAAGCACCTTGTATGGTAATTCCGCAGCCACGGCGGTCATTAATATTACCACCAAAAAAAGTTCCGGAAAACCAATTTCCGCTAGTTTTTTATCCGTTATAGGAACCAACCAATCTGCAGACGACCAAAATTATAATGGCGCTAGTTTTAATAACAATGTCTCTGTAAATGGGAACTTAGATAAATTTAGTTATTTAGCAAGTTTTGCAAATAGATATGTGGATGGTTTATCAGCTGCAAAAGCTGAAAATGCTGAAAAAGATCCCTTTTCAAGATTCAACACCAATCTAAAATTAGGATATGCTTTTAGTGACGCTTTTGAATTATCCACTTTCGCAAGTTATGATAAATTGAGAACGGATACCGATGGTTTTCCGCCACCAAATTATACCATCGCCGATACGGATGAGGCCTATAAAAACGAACAAAAAAGAATTGGGATTTCTCCGAAATTTACCTATGCCAACGGAAGCTTTCAGGTAAATGCGGCATACACAGAAATAGATAGAGAAAGTATTTCAGATTTTGTAACTAGCTATGAAGCGAAAAGTTATGTGTTGGATGCTTTTAATAAATATGTTTTTGACGACACTTTTTATACCATTGTTGGATTTAATTATGCCGATTATAAAACATTATTTGATCGAGAACGCTCTTATACAACGTCCGATCCATACATAAATGCGGTATATGTATCAGATTTCGGATTGAATTTAAATGCTGGTGCCAGAATGAATAATCACAGCGAATACGGTTCTCATTTTGTTTATAATTTAAATCCTTCCTTTACTATTGATGTCAATTCTGGATATGTGAAGGTTTTGGGATCGTATGCCACTTCGTTTATTGCACCTAATTTATCGCAGCTATTTGGGTTTTTCGGAGCCAATCCAGATTTAGAACCAGAAGAGAATAGAACGATTGAGGGTGGTATGGAATTTTCAAATAGAAAAGAATTTCGTGTAAGCGGACTTTATTTTAACCGAAAAGAAGACAACACCATTATTTATACAACGGGTTACCAAAATGCGACAGAAAGAGCCACGGTTCATGGGGTGGAAGTTGAGGCTACAATTAACTTGGTTAAGGATTTGACGATTGCGACAAATTACACGTTCACAGAAATACAAGAAGGCTTGCGTTTGCGTTTGCCAAAACATAAAGTGAATGCTAATGTTGGTTATAATTTTTCTGAAAGCACCTATGCATCATTAACCTACCAATTTGTTGGTGAGAGAACGGATACCGATTTTTCAACCTACCAAAACATGGAATTAAAATCATTTTCTTTAATTGATTTATACTTCAGTCAGAAATTAATAGAAAATAAATTAAAACTTTTTGCTACTGTAAACAATCTTTTTAATGAAGATTATTTAGAAATCATTGGATATACAACCAAAGGCAGAAATGTGAGTTTGGGACTG
>NCDW01000163.1 GCA_002280395.1 Flavobacteriales bacterium 32-35-8 | reverse complement strand
ATGTGGATATTCGGTTTTTCAATCAATGTCCTCACACTGCTTGCCATTGTATTGGCCACAGGTTTGGTGGTTGATGATGGTATTGTAGTAACTGAAAACATTTACAAGAAAGTAGAAGAAGGCATGACGCCTATTGAAGCAGCCATAAAAGGCTCTAATGAGATTTTCTTTGCAGTTATTTCCATATCCATAACATTGGCGGCCGTATTTCTTCCAGTAATTTTTCTTGAAGGCTTTGTTGGACGCTTGTTTAGGGAATTCGGTATTGTTATTGGAGCCGCCGTATTAATTTCAGCATTTGTGTCTTTGACATTAACGCCTATGTTAAATGCTTATTTAATGAAACCAGGCAAGCAAAAGCATTCAAAATTTTATGAAGTAACAGAGCGTTATTTTGTTAAAATGAATACCATCTACGCCAGTTCTCTTCGTGATTTTATGCAGAAAAAATGGTTAAGTTTCCCTATATTGATTGTTTGTTTAGTGATGATTGGACTGTTTTTTAGTTTACTTAAAAAAGAAACAGCCCCTTATGATGACCGTAGTTCTTTAAATGTTAGTGTAACTGCTCCGGAAGGTGCTTCCTATGATTATATGGACCGATTTATGGGTGAATTAACAGATTTAATAAACGATTCGATTCCTGAAAAAAAGGTGAGTTTAATCATCACCTCTCCAGGATTTGGTTCATCATCCGTTAATAGTGGACGTGCCAATATTTCTTTGGTTGATCCAAGTCAACGTGAGCGCACACAACAAGAAATTGCAGATGATTTAACCAGATGGACAAAAAGTATAGAGAATGTACGTGCTAATGTTTCCCAAACGCCAACCATTGCTGTAAATCGTCGTGGTGGTATGCCAATTCAATATATTATACAAGCACCTAATTTTGAGAAATTAAAAGAGAAAATCCCTGAATTCATGGCAGAGGCAGAAAGTAATCCTGTTTTTGCAAATACAGACCTCGATTTAAAATTTAATAAGCCTGAAATTTACGTGACCATTGATCGTGATAAGGCTAAAAGTTTAGGTGTTTCTGTTTTAGATGTGGCGCAAACGTTGCAATTATCTTTGAGTGGACAGCGGTTTGGCTATTTTATGATGAACGGCAAACAATACCAAGTGATTGGGCAATTTGATAAAAAAGACAGAGATACACCCATGGATTTGAAATCTATATTCGTCAAAAACGATGCCGGACAACTCATCCAAATGGATAACCTAGTGACCACAGAAGAACAAAGCAGTCCGCCACAATTATATCACAATAACCGTTATATGTCGGCTACAGTTTCAGCAAGTTTAGCACCTGGCATGAGTATGAATGATGGTATTGACGCCATGGAATCTATAAAAGAAAAAGTACTGGACGAAACTTTTACTACCGATTTAGGAGGTGAGTCACGCGATTTTGTGGAAAGTAGTTCTAATACCTTATTTGCTTTCGGTTTGGCATTACTCCTTATTTTCCTCATTTTAGCCGCACAGTTTGAAAGCTTTATTGATCCATTTGTGATTATTTTAACCGTTCCAATGGCAGTTGCGGGTGCCTTATTTTCATTGTGGTTATTCGGACAAACTTGGAATATCTTTAGTCAAATTGGAACCATCATGCTGATTGGATTAGTGACTAAAAACGGTATTTTAATAGTAGAATTCGCAAATCAATTGCGTGAAGAAGGCATGCCAAAACATGAAGCCATATTAAAAGCGGCAGAATCTAGACTTAGACCCATCTTAATGACAAGTTTAACTATTGCTTTGGGCGCATTGCCAATTGCATTATCCCTTGGCGCTGCATCAACAAGTCGTATCGGCATGGGAGTCGTTATTATAGGTGGTACCATGTTTTCATTGGTATTGACCTTATTCGTCATTCCTGCCATTTACTTGATGTGGTCTCGGGAGAAAAAACACCGTCCTGAATTTGATAAAATTGATAGTTATGAAAAGGCGTAATATTTTGAAAATTTGTCTGAGTTTATGCCTTGGTTTTTTGTCTTTACAGATAAATTCGCAAGAATTGCTAACACTAGATGAAGCGGTACAAATAGCTTTGAAAAACAATTATGAAATCCGCTTAGCTAGTAATAATTTAAATGCAGATTCACTTTCTGTAAGTCTAGGATTTGCTGGTATACTGCCTAGAGTTTTTGCTTCTGCAAGTACAAATAATAGCACACAATCCAGTTCGCAAGTACGTGCAGATGGTACAGAAATAGAGCTTGATGGTGCTAAAAATAACAACAAAAGTTACGGTGTAGGTTTAGATTGGACCATTTTTGATGGCCTTAGCATGTTTGCACGTTATGACCAGTTGAAAGAACTTAGAAAATTAGGGGAAGCAGAACTGAAAAGTACCATATTGAATCGTGTTAGCGATGTTATGATTACGTATTATGATTTGGTACAACAGCAACAGCAGTTGACCGCCTTGGATAGCACCATCGTGATTTCGCAACAACGTGTTGACCTTGCTGATAATAGATTTAGTATTGGAAAAGCATCTAAATTGGAAGTACTTAATGCACAAGTTGATCTCAATACAGATAGAACTTTATTTTTAAGACAGAAAGAACTTTATGCCAATGCAAAAATTAGACTCAATGAAATTCTAGCTAGAGAAACAAAAATCGATTTTAAAGTTGATGATGATGTACTAATTAATGACAATTTAGTACTAACTGATTTAGAGATGCTTGCCACTAAACAAAATCCTGAGTTACAAGCACAGCTCATCAACAAACGGATCGCGGAATTGGAATTGAAGCAAATAAAAGGCAATCGTTACCCAACCATTACGGCAAACACAGGCTATAATTTTAGCGATTCGGAATCTACTCTGGGTTTTGCCAGACTTAATAATTCCAGAGGTTGGAACTATGGTTTTTCAGCTAGTGTAGATATTTTTAATGGCTACAATCAAAATAGGAATGAGAAAATCTCAAAAATACAATTAGACAATTCAGCCATTGCTATTGAGCAACAAACCCAAACCATAAAAGCACAATTAAATACAGCGTTTCAAACCTATCTTACCAATGTCGGCTTGGTTGATTTGGAAGCTGATAATGAAGAAATAGCTAGAGAAAATCTTGACATAACCTTGGCTAAATACAATATTGGAACCATTCCAACCATTGAATTTAGAACAGCGCAACTTAATTATATCAATGCAAAATTACGGTTAAGTGCAGCCAAATATCAAGCCAAGTTATCTGAGATTACTTTAAAACAGCTTGCTGGCAATTTATCGCTATAATATTCATTGAAGGTAAAAAATAATACTGTTTATTTTAACTACAATAATAAACAGTATTAAATTATTATAATTCGTTTGAATATTGTTCAATTTCTAGTTGAACATCTTCCCATTTCTGCATGGAATCCTTTATTTTAGCTTTCATTTTCTGATAATTATCAAAGAAATTGGGCTGAGAAGATACTTCTTCATAATTAATTTCAAGAGATAAATCAATCGCTTTTATTTCTTTTTCTAACTGACTTATTTCAGCTTCAATACTGCTTAATCTATTATTCAAGGACTTTAATTTCTTTTGGTCTTCGTAAGACTGTTGTTTTTTTTCTTTGGGAGTTTCCTTAACAACCGTACGTTTTTCAACTTCCCTTAGGCTATCTACTTTACGTTGTTCTAAGTAATAGTCAATATCGCCTAAATATTCCTTTATTTTATGGTCCTTAAATTCGAATACTGTTTTTGTTAAACCTTGAAGAAAATCACGGTCGTGGGAAACTAGAATCAACGTGCCTCCAAAACGTTTTAACGCTTCTTTTAAAACGTTTTTAGACTTAATGTCCAAGTGATTCGTTGGCTCATCCATCACCAAAACATTAAATGGTTGCAACATGAGTTTTGCTAACGCCAATCGGTTACGCTCACCACCAGACAAAACCCTTACATATTTTTCGGCTTCATCTCCCCTAAATAAAAAAGAACCTAAAATATCCCTAACCTTGCTTCTATTGGTTTCATTGGCAGCATCAATCATGGTATCTAAAACGGTTTTATTACCATCTAAATACTCTGCTTGGTTTTGGGCAAAATAACCTATTTGAACATTGTGTCCTAACTTTAAATGCCCATCATGTTTTAATTCACCAACAATAATTTTTGCAAGCGTGGATTTCCCCTGACCATTCTGACCCACAAATGCAATTTTGCTATCGCGCTCTACAAGCAAATCAATGTTTTTTAAAACTTGGTTATGACCGTAACTTTTTGATATTTTTTCGGCTTCAACAATTATTTTTCCGGGGGTTACAGACACTGGAAAATTAAGCGTCATCACACTATTATCATCTTCATCAACTTCAATTCTATCAATTTTATCCAGTTTTTTAATAAGTGACTGAGCCATCGTTGCCTTTGATGCTTTAGCTCTAAATTTTTCAATCAACTTTTCGGTATGTTCTATCTGCTTTTGCTGGTTTTTTTGTGAAGCCAATTGCTGGGTTCTAAGCTCTTCACGCAATACCAAATACTTTGTATAGGGCTTAGGATAATCATAAATCCTTCCTAAAGAAATTTCAATGGTCCTATTGGTAACATTATCCAAAAACATTTTATCGTGCGATACGATGACCACAGCGCCCGCATAATTTTTCAAAAACCCTTCGAGCCAAATAATAGATTCTATATCCAAATGGTTTGTAGGCTCATCCAACAATAAAATATCATTATTTTGAAGAAGCAATTTTGCCAACTCAATACGCATACGCCATCCACCCGAAAAGGTGTCGGTTAATTTGTTGAAATCTTTCCGCTGAAAACCCAATCCTTGAAGGATTTTTTCAGTTTCCCCTTGGTAATTATAACCACCTAGAATTTCATATTGATGCTGAAGCTCGTTGATATCAACCATAAGCTGATGGTATATATCGCTTTCATAATCGGTACGTTCAGCAAGTTGGGTATTAATATCATGAATCCTTGTTTCAAGTTCCTTTATTTCGGTAAATGCTTCGTAAGCTTCCTCCAGCACGGTTCTTCCTAAAACAAAATCAATATCCTGTTTTAAAAATCCGATTTTAAGTTCTTTATCTGCCGCAATCTGACCCGAATCTGGTTCCATTTCCTTAGATAAAATTTTAAGCATGGTAGATTTACCCGCGCCGTTTTTACCAATAAGGCCTATTCGGTCACCATTTCCTAATTTAAAGGTTAGGTCTTCAAAAAGATACTCTCCTTGAAATGAAATCGATAAATTATGAATGTTCATCATAGAAATGTTACTTAAGTTACAGCGCTTTATTTATTAAAACTTATTTTTGCAAAGCGGTTGCAAAAATACATTAAATTCTATGTTAAAAAAAGGAACTAAACTATATAGTATTTTAACGGGTGCTTGCCCTAAATGTCATGGTGAAAGCATGTATGTTAACAAAAACCCTTACATACTGTCTGAATCGTTAACTATGCACGAAAAATGTAGCTGTTGCGAAACAAAGTATAAAATTGAGCCTTCGTTTTTTTACGGTGCCATGTATGTAAGTTATGGGGTTGGTATTGCCTTTGCTGTAGCTGCTTTTGTGATTTCATTTTTCTTTCTAAATGCTAGCATTGATATTGTTTTCATATCCATAATAGGCACTTTAATTGTTTTTTTTCC
>NCDW01000162.1 GCA_002280395.1 Flavobacteriales bacterium 32-35-8 | reverse complement strand
TTTTTGAAGCCTCTAAATTATTACGTGAAAGGCAATATTTTCAACGTGAGGATGGAACGCCCTTTCATTACACATTAGTAAACAACAAAGACTGGTGCAAGAATGATTTTGAAGTCATCAATCAATTACGAATTAATACAGAAAATAGTCATCAAAGATATGATGTTATTATCCTCATTAATGGTTTGCCTGTAGTACAAATTGAGCTCAAAAAAGGTGATATTTCACATAGGAAAGCGATGCAGCAGATTGTTGATTATAAAAATGAACCAGGGAATGGTTACGCTAACTCGCTGCTTTGTTTTATGCAAATGTTTATCGTTAGTAATAGTGGAAGAACACTTTATTTTGCTAACAATAAAAATCAACACTTCGCTTTTAATGCAGATGAACAATTTCTGCCCGTATATGAATTAGCAGATATCGACAATAAAAAGATCAATAATTTACATGATTTTGCTGATAAATTTCTAACCAAATGTACTCTTGGTGAAATGATCAGTAAGTATATGGTACTAGTAGAGAGCGAACAGAAATTGCTTGTAATGCGACCATATCAAATATATGCGGTAAAAGCTATTGTAGACTGCATAAAAGACAACAGAGGTAATGGTTATATATGGCATACTACAGGTAGTGGAAAAACACTAACTTCTTTTAAGGCCTCTACTTTACTAAAAAACAATCCAGATATTGAAAAATGTTTGTTTGTGGTTGATAGAAAAGACCTTGATAGACAAACAAGAGAGGAATTCAATAGATTTCAAGAAGGCAGTGTAGAAGAAAATACCAATACCGAGACTTTAGTAAGACGCTTATTATCTACCGACTACGCTGATAAGGTTATTGTTACTACCATTCAAAAGTTAGGATTGGCACTTGATGGTACCAACAAGAAAAACTATAAAGAGCGTTTAGAACCACTTAGCAATAAACGTATGGTATTCATTTTTGATGAGTGTCATCGTTCTCAGTTTGGAGATAATCATAAGGCAATTAAAGAGTTTTTTCCTAATGCTCAATTATTTGGGTTTACTGGTACACCTATCTTTGATGAAAATGCAACTTACAATATACGAGAAGGTGAATATGCCTCGTATAAAACTACGAAGGATATTTTTCAACAGGAATTACATGCTTATACGATTACTCATGCTATAGAAGATAAGAACGTTTTGCGTTTCCATATAGATTATTTCAAAGGTAAAGGCACCCAAAATGCTAAGCCAGGCGAAGCGATTGCGCAACAAGCAGTTGTAGAAGCCATCTTGGAAAAACACGATACAGCTACAAATCAACGTAAATTTAATGCGGTATTAGCAACAGCTTCCATTAATAATGCTATCGAATATTACAAACTTTTTAAAGAGGCACAAAAAAGGAAACAAACTGAGAATGCAGAATATGCTCCTCTGAATATTGCTTGTGTGTTCTCTCCACCAGCGGAAGGGAATAAAGATATTCAGCAAATACAGGAAGATTTAACACAGGAAAAAGAAGATAATAAGCAAAATCCAGAAGAGAAGAAAAAAGCTTTGACGGAAATAATTACTGATTATAATAAACAATTTGGTGCCAATCATAGTATCACCGAGTTTGATTTGTATTATCAGGATGTACAAAGACGTACTAAAGACCAGAAATACAGCAATAAAGATTACCCACATAAAAACAAGATTGATATTACTATCGTAGTAGATATGTTGCTTACAGGTTTTGATTCCAAATACCTGAATACCTTGTATGTAGACAAAAACCTTAAATACCACGGACTGATACAAGCGTTTTCACGAACTAATCGTGTATTAAATGACACGAAGCCTTATGGTAATATTTTGGATTTCCGTTCTCAACAGGAGTTGGTTAATCAGGCAATTGCTCTTTTTTCAGGTGGAAACGGTGGAAATGCTAGAGAGATATGGTTAGTAGATCCTTCACCAGTGGTGATGGATAAATTCAAACAAGCCGTAGAAAAATTAGGGGTATTTATGCAGGATCATAATTTGCTCCGTGAACCAGAAGAAGTCTATAATTTAAAAGGTGATGCAGCAAAAATAACTTTCATTGAAAATTTCAAGGAAATACAACGTTTAAAATTGCAGTTAGATCAATTTACTGATTTAGACGAAGAACAAAAGGCGAAGATTGAAGCTATTTTACCAAAAGAAAATTTTCAGGAGTTTCGTAGCTCGTACATAGAAACCGCTAAACAGTTTCAAAAAAGACAGCAGAAAGAAGGCGATGATGCACCACCTGAAATTCAGCAATTGGATTTTGAATTTGTTTTGTTTGCTTCTGCCGTGATTGATTATGATTACATCATGAACCTGATTGCAGACAGTACACAAAAGAAGCCTGCTAAACAAAAAATGACCAAATCGCAGGTTATTAGCTTAATGAGTGCTAATGCTAATATGCTGGACGAGCAAGAAGATTTAACAGAGTACATTAATGCATTAGACTGGAATAGCGGACAAGATGCAAACAGTTTACGCAAAGGATACGAAGCTTTTAAAGACGATAAACACAACAAAGAACTGGCTGCCATTGCCCACAAACACGGTTTGCAAACAACAGCTTTAAAAAACTTTGTAGAAAAAATAATGAGCCGAATGATTTTTGACGGAG
Organism: Flavobacteriales bacterium 32-35-8; assembly: GCA_002280395.1. Lineage (GTDB taxonomy): Bacteria > Bacteroidota > Bacteroidia > Flavobacteriales > Flavobacteriaceae > Confluentibacter. The sequence goes on along the minus strand of NCDW01000162.1, from coordinate 3,006 downwards.
AAGAATTAACAGACTTGCTACAACCATTGCAATTAAGCTGGAAAGAACGTAGAGTAAAGGAACTGGCACTAATGGAAGACTTAGTCCCACAATTAAAAAAAATAGCCCAAGGGCGTGAAATTTCAGGACTAGCAGCATATGAATAAAGTATTAATACCAGAATTGCGGTTTCCTGAATTCAATTTCGAAAGAGATTGGAAGGTTAAAGAATTGAGTGAATTAGGTGACCTAATTAATGGACTTACCTATAGCCCAGATGATGTTAGAGAAGAAGGATTATTGGTGTTACGTTCTTCAAATGTCCAAAATGGATTAATAAATTTGAATGATCGTGTATATGTCAGAAAAGATATAAATGGAGCCAATCTATCAGAACCTAATGATATTTTAATTTGTGTTAGAAATGGTTCGAAAAATTTAATCGGGAAAAATGCAATTATTCCGAAAGATCTTCATTTTGTAACCCATGGAGCTTTTATGACTGTTTTCAGAGCAAAAAACTCTGAATTTGTTTTTCAGTTATTTCAAACTGACATGTATGACAAACAAGTTAAAGCTGATTTAGGAGCAACTATCAATTCAATAAATGGGAAGAATTTTTTAAAATATGAATTTCCCGTTCCTGAAAACCCAAAGGAACAACAAAAAATAGCAGATTGCCTTTCTTCTTTAGACGAAGTAATTACAGCCCATAGCCAAAAATTGGATTTACTCAAAGACCATAAAAAAGGCTTAATGCAGAATCTTTTTCCACAAGAAGGCGAAACTGTTCCTAAGTATCGTTTTCCTGAGTTTGAGAAGGATGGTGAGTGGTTGGAGAAAACGTTGGGAAATTGCCTATTGTTAAATCCTGAATATGGTATTAATGCACCAGCAGTCCCCTTTTCAAATAAACTTCCTACTTATTTAAGAATTACCGATATTTCTGAAGATGGTCGTTTTCTTTCAGAAAATAAGGTTTCTGTTGATAGAGATATTAATGAAAACAATTATTTAGCCGATGGAGATATAGTTTTTGCAAGAACAGGGGCAAGTGTTGGCAAATCATATAAATATAGAATAAATGACGGGAGACTTGTCTTTGCAGGTTTTTTAATAAGGGTAAAACCCGATAAAAATAAATTAGTTTCGGAGTTTCTTTTTCAATTTCTTAGTACGCATCAATATTGGAAATGGGTTAGTTTTATTTCAGCAAGAAGTGGGCAGCCAGGGATTAATGGAACGGAATATTCAACTATGCCTTTAAGTTTACCCCCAACACTTGTCGAACAACGAAAAATAGCTTCTTGTTTTTCAACATGTGATGAACTTATTACAGAACAAACGGCGAAAATAGAACATTTAAGACAGCACAAAAAGGGTTTAATGCAGGGGTTATTTCCAAAAATAAATGATTAGAAAATGAATAAAATAACGAATTTCGCAACCCTATCAGAGGTAGCGCAGCATTTTCGAAAAGATTTAATTGGAGATCATCGACCAATGAAAGATTTGGTACTATTCTTTGCTCATAATGGCATCGGTAAAACCAGGCTTTCTATGGAATTTAAACAAGCTGGTAAAGAGTTTGATGATGATGGTAATGTAACCAACAGAGATACATTGTATTTTAATGCGTTTACGGAAGATTTATTCTCATGGAATAATGATTTGGAAAACGATACCAATAGAACTCTTAAACTTAACTCGGATTCTGCATTTTTTGATGGATTACATGAATTAGATTTAGATGTCAAAATTGAATCTTTCTTTAATAATTATGTAGATTTAAAATTTGACATCAATTATGAAACGTCAATAGTAACTTTTTCAAGAAGTATAGTCGTTGAGGGTATTGAGCAAACAGTAGAAAACATCAAAATATCAAGAGGTGAGGAAACTTTATTTATTTGGTGTTTTTTTCTTGCTATTTGTCAATTGGCTATCGACAAAGATCCTGCATATAGTTGGGTGAAATATGTTTATATTGACGACCCCATATCATCTCTTGATGAAAACAATGCTATTGCCGTGGCATGCGATTTATGTAATTTAATAACAACTGAAGGTAACGAGATTAAAACTATAATTTCTACACATCATAGTCTGTTTTTCAATGTGCTTTACAATGAATTTGGTAGAAAGGTCAAAAATAAGCGTTACTTTCTACACAGTAAAGAACATGATGGTTATGCGTTGCAAGACACGAATGATACGCCTTTTTTCCATCATATTGCCACATTAAGTGACCTCAAGAAAGTAGTCGAATCGAACAAAATCTATACGTATCATTTTAATTCATTGAGGAGTATTTTAGAAAAAACGGCAACGTTTTTTGGTTATGATAAAATTGATAAATGTATTGATGGTTTAGAAGACGATGTGCTTTTTGAACGGGCATTGCAATTATTCAGCCATGGAAAATATTCAATATTTGACCCAGTAGAAATGGGTGATGATAACAAAGAACTTTTTAAACGAATTTTAGCTGGATTTCTAGGTAAATATGAGTTTTACTTTCCAGAAATTTTTAATGAAAATATAATAGCTGAACCAGTGGAAGAAGATGCTATTCCAGTACCTGAAATTCAAGTTGAACAAGAAATTGGAGTAACGGAAGAAGTTGCAATACAAACACCGGAAATGGAATCAGAAAAGAACGAAAATTAACATGACACAAAAGGAACAACAACGATTGGGTAAAACCCTTTGGGATATAGCAAACGATTTACGTGGAGCAATGAATGCGGATGATTTCCGTGATTATATGCTTTCATTTTTGTTTTTAAGATATTTATCTGGCAACTATGAAGAGGCTGCAAAAAAAGAATTAGGTTCAGATTATCCTAATATAGATTCAAATATTGTAACGGAATTTGGTGTATCCACACCACTTCAATTATGGTACGAAGGAAATTCGGATGATATTGAAGAGTTTGAAAAACAAATGAGAAGAAAAGTCCATTACGTGATTAAGCCACAATATTTGTGGAGTAATATTACAGAAATGGCAAGAACTCAAGATGA
>NCDW01000161.1 GCA_002280395.1 Flavobacteriales bacterium 32-35-8 | reverse complement strand
AAAATTGGACTTACTTATAAACTTTAATAAAATTAATTACAATAACTAAATTATATAAACTTAGAAATTATGAAAACAATCAAACAACAAATCAAAAAAATGATATTTTTCTTCGCTTTGATTTTAAGCATTAATGTAAGCGCCCAAAAAGAAATAAAACATTCTCTATTTATTAGAGTATATAATTTGGAGGGTAGAATCATCAATAAAGGTAATATTATCTTTCTTAATGATTCATTAATTGGACTTAAAAACAATAGAAATATTGAAATAAATGTTCGAGATATAGGATTTATAAAAACCAAGCGATCTGCTGGCAATAATATCCTTATTGGGGCTGTGGCAGGTGGTATAACCTCGGCTGTATTAGGGGCAGTTTCGTCGGATCCTAATGATTGGGTTTTTTCTTATACACCAGCGGAAGGAGCTTTATTAGGTGGGGTTTTAGGTGCTTTAGGTGGAGGGGCTATTGGAGGTATCACGGCACTATCTAAAAAAGTAAAAACTTATATTATAAATGGAGATTTAGAAAAATGGCAAGTTTTTAAAACAATGATTGAAGAACAAACTTTAAAATAATGGTTATTTGATTCGATTTTACAACACGTTAATAATCTGTGAAGTAAACGTTAAAAATGTGTTATAATTTTTTTTTTGGTGTAACAGGATTCAAATTTTGTCGTCTGTTTAGTATATCAATAAACAATCACTAAAATCAATTTAAAATCACTCATCATGAAAAAAACAATCATTATTTCTGCACTGGCATTATGTTTCTCTGTAGCAGTATTACATGCCGAAACATCAATTAAAAATCCGAACACGTATCAATCTTCTTCAAAAGTGAAAGTGAGCCCTTTTTGCGTATCTATTGCTAAAGGCGATTTTGAAACAGTAAAAAAATTGGTAGAACTTGGTACTGATGTTAATCAAAAATCTGAAGGCATGACGCCAGTTATGTATGCTGCTAAATACAACAGAATCGATATTTTAAAACTTTTAATCGCTAATGGTGCCGATTTAAAAGCAAAATCAGACAAAGGTATAACAGCTCTAAAATATGCTGAATTGCATAAAGCTAATGATGCTAAAGCTATTTTAGAAGAAGCCTTGGGAAAATAAATAATTTATATGTTATAAATTATTTGAGTTAGTCACTCTAAAAGCCTTGAATTTCAGGGCTTTTTTTGTATTTTTCAATAGCCTCTTTAATTTTTTCTATTCTATTTTCGGGGTCTGGATGCGTGCTTTTAAATTCCGGTAATCTATTTGGTCCTGCAGCTGCTTTAAGTATTTCCATAACATCAATCATTTCTTCTGGGTTATAACCAGATTTTAACATAAACAAAACACCTAAATCATCACTCTCCAATTCGTCATCCCTTCCATTTGTTAAGAGTGTGTTTTGCCCAATGCCACCAATCACATTTCCTATGTCGGCTCCCACATTGCCAGCGGTCACCAAACCTTGCCAATATTCGCTTTCGGCAATACGTTCGGCACTATGCCGCCCAATAACATGTCCAATTTCATGCCCTAAAACACCAGCCAGTTGGTCTTCGTTTTCTAGTTTGGAAAATAGGGCATAGGTTATAAAAATTTGTCCACCAGGAAGCGCAAATGCATTAATGGTATTTGGGTCAGATAATAAATGAAATTCGTATTTATAAGGTGTGTTTTTTGCAACGCTATTGTTCACTAATTTGTTGCCTACATTATCTACAAAAGCTTGGTATTCATTGTTTGGGTACAAACCACCATATTCTTGAGCAATTTGAGGAGCACTTTGTAAACCTATGGCAATTTCTTTATCTGCGGTCATAGATATGGTTTGTGTTCTGCCCGTATAGGGGTTCACTTCCCGTTGGCTACATCTTTTTATCACAAAAAATAATGCGATGGCAACGCCGATTAATAACCTGACTTTAAAATTTCTACTTCTCATTTAAAAATTTTTGATTGTAATAAAAATACGATTTTTTATGATTGATTTACAATATTTTACCCATAACATAATGAATCCCAATATCAGGGATTATGAATGAATCTCCTTTGATGGTATAATTGTTCCGTTCATAAAAATTAACGGCAATTTTTCTAGCATTGCACCAAATCAATTTTACACCTTGTTTTATGAGAATGGATTCCCCGAATTTCAAAATTTTATGGCCATAACCTTTTCCTTGAAATTCTTTCAACACAGCCATGCCACGTAACTGAAATTGGTTTTTTTCTAAAAACAAGGAGTTGGGATTCTTCATAAATGTGGCAACAGCAACAAGGTTATCATTAATAAATAAGCCAACATGAAATGTGGTTTCAAAATCGTCCCCGTCAAAAATACAGGCTTCAATGGGTTTTCCTTCACGTAAAACGGGCTGTCTTATGGACCAAGCTTCTTTTGAGGTTATGAGTTCAGTTCTATAATTTGGATTTTCTACCATTCGTAATAGATGAAATGTTTTCTCAAACATAAACAAAATAACAATTCGGATTTAAAAGTTATATTTTTTGTTGCAAATGAAAGTGTAGTTTATATATATTTGCGGTGGAATTGCGGGAGTAGCTCAGTTGGTAGAGCGTCAGCCTTCCAAGCTGAATGTCGCCGGTTCGAACCCGGTCTCCCGCTCAAAAGCTTCACTGAAACGGTGAGGCTTTTTTATTTTAGTGTATTTAGGTCTGTTCCAGACGCAACTTCATATGCCGCTTTATTTTGTTCAAATATTCTAGCAGTCAAATCGCCTTTTAAAATGATGGAATTGTTTTTTACTTGCAGCCAGCTACCTTCACGTAAACCTATAACAGGTTGCGTGTTAAAATGGTGGAACTCTTGTATCCTTGTTTCCCTAGTTTCGCCCATGTGTTTGCTATTGTAATCGGGATCTAAATAATGTGGATTGATATTAAAAGGCACTAAGCCAATAGCGTTAAAACTCGGTGGATATACAATAGGCATGTCGTTAGTGGTTTTTATAGTCAACCCACAAATATTACTTCCAGCACTTGTGCCTAAATAAGGTGTCCCCTTTTTAACGGTTTCTTTTAAAACAGGAATTAAATTATTTTTATACAATTGATAAAGTAAAACAAAGGTGTTTCCGCCACCAACAAAAATAGCTTCCGCATGTTTAATGGCTGTTACAGGATTTTTAAACGTGTGGATGCCTTTCACTTGTTTGTTGATTTTTAAAAAAGCTTCCGAGACTTTTTCGGTATAATCATCATGGGATATGCCACTAGGTCGTGCGTAAGGAATAAATATAATTTCAGAAGCATCTTTAAAAAGTATTGTTAAATCATCTAAAAGATATTCTAAATAACCACTTCCGTGTAGTGTGGAGGTGCTGGCAATAATCATATTCTTCATACCATATCAAGTTTTGCGTAAAGCTAACTAAATGTTCAATTTAACAAAAATTTATAGAGAGTTTACATTTTATTTAAGATTTGAAAAGCGTTCTTTATCTTTAGGTATCAATAAATTAGAGATTGAAGCAAAAATTACTTTTTATAGCATTTTTGATTATATACAATTCCTTGATTGGCCAAACCATAAAAAGGGTAGAGGTTCATGGGTTTATGTATTCCAATGCCAATGATGTTGAAGCTGTCGCCATTTATAATAAATCTTCCAATGAGGGCACGATAACAAACGAAAAAGGAGAATTTTTTTTAGAAGTTGCAGAAAATGATGTCGTTGAAATTTCTGCATTGCAGTTTGAAAAACAGACCGTTACCATAACAAAAGATGTCATAGCATCTAAAGTGCTTAAAATTTATTTAGTGGAACAGGTAAATCAACTAAACGCGGTTATATTAAAACATGGTTTGTCTGGAAACTTAGCAGTTGACATAGAAAATGCTGTAATCCCTCCCAACATAGAAATTGATTTAGGAAATATGAATGCTATGGAAATGTATGATGAAAAGGGGCATAATGATTTCAAGGTTAAAAAAGATTTAAATTCAGTCATGAATAATCATGAACTTTATAATGCAGTTGATTTTGTGAAAATAGCAAACATGCTTTTTAAGCCAAAAAAGCGTAGCTATATAGACGATACCCCCAAATTTGTAAAACCCAAATTGTTGTTAGATGTATATTCCCGAAAATTCATTAGTGATACATTTAGTATTCCCATGGAACATGTAGACGAATTTATTGCATTTGTTGAAAATAATGGCTTATCCCAAGAATTGTTGAATGATGAACAGGAATTTAAAAGAATTGATTTTTTAGTGAGGCAAAGCGAATTGTTCTTAAAGCAACAGCATGTTAAAAAATAGGCAAGTTGTAGTGCTTTTAATTTTGTTGTCATTTCAAATGGGAGTATCGCAATCTGTTGAAATTAAAGGAACTGTAGAAAGCACTATTGGTATTGAGAATATTAATGTTATAAACAAAACTACCTATAATTATGCCATAACAAATGCTAATGGTGAATTTGCAATTATGGCAAAACTTAATGACACTTTGCAATTTTCCTCCATGTTGCATAAAACTAAATATGTGATTGTAGATAATAATATGCTATTGCTAAAAACAGTCAAGATTACTTTAGATGAACATGTTAATGAACTAAGAGAAGTGACCGTAGGCAACAGGCTAAGTGGAGATTTGCTTAAAGATATTAAAAATATTGAAGGTAAACCGCCCATTAATTTTTATGATGTTGGCATACCGGGTTACACAGGTAAAATAGCAACGCAAAGCGAAAGGCGTCTAGCTCAGGCAGGAGAATTTAAACCTATCATGCTACTAGGGTTGTTGGGAGGTTCATTGCCGATAGACCCAATTTTAAATGGAATTTCTGGTAGAACTAAAATGTTAAAGAATAGAGTAAATGTTGAAGAGAGGGAGTCATTAATGCAAAGTATAAAAGGACGGTTGGCTAAAGATTTTTTTTCATCAAATCCTCTGGATGAGCATTTAAGAATGGACTTTTTCTATTTCTGTGCAGATGATGAGAATTTTATTGAAAAGTGTAAAAATCAAACGGATTTAAACATATTGGAATTTTTGAAAATGAAATATGAACAGTATCTACACAATAGATATGGTACTGAAGATTAATAGTTTTATTATTGTTTTTAGAAACGTTTTAAAAAGTAAATTTGCAAATAATTGATATAAATGAAGTTTATAAAAATCTCTATTTTACTGGTTGTTTTATCGGTTTCGTCATTTGCTTCTGTTCATAAATTTTATTTAAGTGTTACTCAGGTAGATTATATTAAAGAGAAGAAGTCTGTTCAAATAATATCAAGAATTTTTATGGACGATTTTGAGAATCTGTTAAGACAACGCTATGATAAAACCATAAACTTAGATGATGCTAAAAACACCGCAGTTGTTGATGCTTACATTAAAAAGTATTTAGCAGAAAGAATTAAAATCAAAATCAACGGAAAGGATGTAGATTTTAATTTTATTGGGAAAGAAACTGATTTAGATGTTATGAAGGTTTATTTGGAAATAGAAGGAATAAAAGACATCCATTCTTTTCAAGTTACCAATAAGGTTTTATTTGATTTATTTGATGACCAACAGAATATGGTCAAACTAAAAATGAATTCGATATTTAAGAATTATCTACTAACATCCCAAAATGATAATGCCTTGTTAAATTTTGATTAATGGTAGGA
>NCDW01000160.1 GCA_002280395.1 Flavobacteriales bacterium 32-35-8 | reverse complement strand
GCAGCTTTATCAGGCTCATTTAAATTTTTTAAAGACGCAAAGATAATCAATAGATTAACGAATACCCATTTTTTGATTTATGATTTAGGATATTAAATGTATTTTTGCGTATCATTTCGCGATTTCATTTAAAAATAACATATGAACTATTTCTCTTCAAATTTTAAACTTGGCATTCTTGGTGGCGGACAATTAGGGAAAATGCTGCTTTATGATACCAGAAAATTTGATATTTATACCTGCGTTTTAGAAGCCAGTAACGATGCACCCTGTAAAATGGCATGTAATGAATTCCATTTAGGTGATTTAATGGATTTTGATGCTGTTTACAATTTCGGCAAACAAGTTGATGTGCTCACTATTGAAATTGAAAACGTGAATGTGGATGCGCTTGAAGCTCTTGAAAAAGAAGGTGTAAAAGTGTATCCAACATCAAACACCTTACGAACCATTCAAAATAAAGCAACGCAAAAATTATTTTATGTTGATAATGATTTGCCTACATCATCTTTTACCCGTTTTGCGTTTACTTCAGAAATTACAGAAGCTATTGAACATGAAAGCTTGTCATTCCCTTTTGTGTGGAAATGTGCCCAATTTGGCTACGATGGCACGGGTGTGAAAATCGTAAAATCTTTGGCCGATTTAGAAGGCTTACCAAATGTGGAATGTATTGCTGAAACCTTGGTGCTTTTTAAAAATGAATTGGCTGTTATTGTGGCTCGAAATGCCTCTGGAGACATAAAAACATATCCGGTTGTTGAAATGGAATTCCACCCAGAAGCCAACCAAGTAGAATATGTTATTTGTCCTGCGAGAATTTCTGAAGACGTTGCAAAAAAAGCAACGGATATTGCCTTAAAAACCTCAAAAGCCTTTAATCATGTTGGGTTATTGGCTGTTGAAATGTTTCAAACTGAAGACGACGAGATTCTGATTAATGAAGTCGCCCCAAGACCACACAATTCGGGACACCAAACTATAGAAGCTAGTTACACATCGCAATTTGAACAACATATCCGTGCTATTTTAAATTTACCCTTGGGAAGAACCGATAGTAAAGTTGGTGGCGTTATGGTAAATTTAGTGGGTGCCGAAGGCTATTCAGGTAACGTTGTTTATGAACATATTGAAACCATCATGAAAATGGATGGCGTAACGCCCCATATTTATGGCAAAAAACAAACCCGTCCGTTTAGAAAAATGGGCCATGTAACCATTGTCAATGAAGATTTGAATGAGGCTAGAAAAGTAGCTGAGCAAGTTAAAAAAACCATTAAAGTGATAAGTGAATAAATCGCTAAAAACAAAAACCAAATTCCAATTATTTCAGATTAATTCGAAACTTGGTATTAGGAATTTAAAATTTGGAATTTTATGAATAAAGTAGCAGTAATCATGGGAAGCAAAAGCGATTTGCCAGTGATGCAAGACGCAGTTGATATTTTAAAAGATTTTAATATTGATGTGGAAGTTGATATAGTGTCGGCACACAGAACACCCGAAAAATTATTCGATTATGGAAAAAACGCCCACACTAGAGGCTTTTCGGTTATTATTGCCGGTGCTGGTGGCGCTGCCCATTTGCCGGGAATGATTGCATCTTTATCTCCACTTCCTGTTATTGGCGTACCCATAAAAAGTAGTAATTCTATTGATGGCTGGGATTCTGTGCTTTCCATTCTTCAAATGCCGGGTGGTGTTCCAGTAGCGACCGTAGCTTTGAATGGCGCAAAAAATGCAGGCATATTAGCTGCACAAATTCTTGGCACTTCTAATCCTGATATTTTAAACAAAGTGATTGATTACAAAAACGGACTTAAAGAAGCCGTACATACATCGGCAAAAGACTTAAAATAAAAAACCCCGAATATAAATTCGAGGTTCGCTATCAAGTAATTATTTGAGTTAGTCACTCTTTAAAAACTAATTTGAGTACAAAAATATAAAAAATTTATTATGCATACATAATAAATTTTGTTTTTTTAACACATTTTTATCCAAATGAAAAATATATTATTAAAAAAATATCAAACCCCTTATAATACGGCTCCTTTTTCAAAGATTAATAATGACGATTTTCTTCCTGCCTTTAAAAAAGCTATTGAAAATGCTAAAATTGAAATTGATGCCATCGTAAATACTTCTGAACAACCAACTTTTGAAAACACTATTGAAGCTTTGGAGTTTTCGGGGGAACAATTGGATAGGATTTCCAGTATTTTCTTTAATCTGAATTCCGCTGAAACCAATGAAATCATTCAAAAAATAGCGCAAGAAGTATCACCGCTTTTATCGGAATTCGGTAATGATATCACATTAAACGAAGCGCTTTTTAAACGAGTAAAATCTGTTTATGATTCAAAAAACACATTGAATTTAACAACCGAGCAACAAACACTGCTCGATAAAAAATATAAAAGCTTTTCCAGAAATGGCGCGAATTTGCCAGAAGATAAAAAAGAAAAACTACGCGAGATTGACAAAAAACTAAGTCAGCTGACATTAAAATTCGGTGAAAATGTATTGGCTGAAACCAATAAATTTGAAATGCTGATTACTGATGAAGCGGATTTATCCGGTTTACCTGAAGGTGCTATCGAGGCCGCCAAACAATTGGCAGAATCCAAAGAAAAAGAAGGTTGGTTATTTACTTTAGATTATCCGAGTTATATTCCATTTGTAACATACGCTGATAATAGAGAACTTCGCAAAGAAATAACGATTGCTGGCGGAAAAAAAGGGTTTCATAATGACGATTTAGATAACCAAAACATTGTTTTAGAAATCGCAACATTAAGACATGAACGTGCCAATCTGTTAGGTTACAAGACCCATGCGCATTTTGTTTTGGAAGAACGCATGGCAAAAACACCTGAAAAGGTTAAGGATTTTTTAAATGAGCTACTTGTTAAAGCAAAACCAGCTGCTGAAAGAGAATTTAAAAATCTTCAAGATTTTTCGAAGGAATTAGATGATATTAAACAACTTGAAAAGTGGGATGGCACTTATTATTCCGAAAAATTAAAACAAAAATTATTCAGTTTAGATGACGAAAAACTCAAACCGTATTTCAAACTAGAAAACGTGATTAACGGTGCTTTCACTGTTGCCAACAAATTATTTGATTTGCGTTTTGAAGAAATTCAAACTATAGACAAATACCATGAGGATGTTTTAACCTATAAAGTTACAAACAGCAACGGCGAATTTATTGCCATTTTTTACGCAGATTTCTTCCCTAGAAAAGGCAAACGAAATGGCGCGTGGATGACCTCCTACAAACCTCAATATGTAAAAAACGGCCAACAAGAAAGACCACATATTTCCATAGTTTGTAACTTCACCAAGGCAACAAATAGCAAACCATCATTATTAACTTTTAATGAAGTGACGACGTTGTTCCATGAATTTGGTCATGCTTTACATGGTATGCTGGCAAACACCACCTACCCTAGTTTGTCTGGCACCAGCGTGTATTGGGATTTTGTTGAATTACCAAGTCAGGTTATGGAAAATTGGTGTTATGAAAAAGAAGCTTTGGAATTATTTGCCACACATTATGAAACTGGTGAAGTTATTCCCATGGATTTGGTTGAAAAAATAAAAGAATCAGCCACCTTTTTGCAAGGCATGCAAACCTTACGACAAATCAGTTTCGGATTATTGGATATGAGTTGGCACGGTGGTGAATCGCCAGAGACTATAAAATCCGTAAAGGAATTTGAAAACAAAGCTTTTGCTGGCACACAACTCTACCCAGATGTTGCTGAAAATTGTATGAGTACCTCATTCTCCCATATTTTTCAAGGTGGTTATTCATCTGGTTATTACAGTTATAAATGGGCTGAAGTTTTGGATGCCGATGCCTTTGAATATTTTAAAGAATCTGGTATTTTCAACAAAGAAATAGCTACCAAATTCAAAGACAACGTCTTATCCCAAGGTGGTATAGAAGACCCGATGGTACTTTACAAACGTTTTAGAGGACAAGAACCAAAACCTGAGGCGTTGTTGAAACGGGCGGGATTGATTTAGACTATCAAAATTTTAGATGATTAGACTGCTTAGATTGTTAGACTATTAAATAACAAAGAATATAAATTTTTACCTTATTTTTGATTTACAAAAAATTGCACACTAATGCCAGAGCATGAAATAAATCCTAGCAAATGGATTGATTTATATTCCGATTATCTTTTCAATTATACCATCACCCGTATAAATGATAGGGATATGGCGCAGGATTTGGTGCAAGACACGTTTTTAGCTGGCTTAAAATCCATGAAAAATTTTAAAGGGGAAGCTAGCGAACGCACTTGGCTGATTTCCATTTTAAAAAGAAAAATCATAGATCACTATCGAAAAATAAACTCCAACAAAGGAAAAGCTGAAGTTAGGATTACGTATTCCGATGATGAAAGTGAAGGTGATTGGCTGGAAGAACGTGTGGCAGACCCTTTTGACAAGACCGCTGAAGACCTCATGCAGAATAGTGAACTTGGCGATGCTATTTTTGAGTGTCTCAGTAAATTACCCGAAAAACAAGCACAAGTTTTTAGAATGAAAACCATTGAAGGCTATGAAACTGAAGATATTTGTAAAGAATTGAACATCAATGCGTCTAACCTTTGGGTAATCATTCACCGCGCTAGAACGGCTATGGCTAGTTGTTTAGAAGAAAATTGGTTTTAATTATGAGTATAAAAATGAAAATAATGGTTCCTTGTGATGAAGCGCATCATGTTTGCGATAAAACCCAATATAAAGAAAGTTCCTTTTGGGAAAAATTAAAGCTATACTTTCATTTAATATATTGCAAAGCTTGCAGAAAATATACAAGGAATAATAAAAAGCTGTCCAATACCATCCATAAAGCCAAGGTAGAATGTCTAGACAAAAAGTGCAAAGAAGCTATGAGACTAGAATTTGAAAAAGCTTTAAAAGATCAATTGAAATAATTAAAAAGCAACAAAATCACAAGCCATAATATCGGTATTCCTTCCACAAAAAAAGAACTAAAATACGCTCCTTGTTCTTTTTTAGATAGTATTAAAAACAACATCGTTATCACCATAATCACTCCCAAAACAATAAGGTTATTTAACCTTAAGTTATTTTTAAAAAATTCCAACATCCAAAAAAGCATTAAAAGCATTACGCCAATAATTTTAGTCAGCCGAACGCCTATTTTCTGCGGAATCGTCCCCAACTTCAAACTGTCATATTGCAAATCCCTAATTTCAAATGGAAACATTAAAACGGTGATAAACATAAATCTCTGAATACCAGTTATTACAACATCTAAATCTACAGAATAATGATTGTTGATTAAAGGCAGAAAAACGGTCACACCACTCCAAACCAAAGCAATGAGATACACTTTTAAACCACTGATGCTTCTTAAATTATAGTGATTGTCTATAAAAAATCGTTTTGGCAAAAAAGGCATGGCATAAAAGAATGTGATAAGCGCAAAACCTAGAATATAGAACAAACTAACCTTATTCAATTTTAGCGTGAAATAACAAAGCATCAAAAAACTAAAGAAAGAAAATACCTGAATGGCTTTTAACCAGGTTGCCAAACTTCTATGGTGAAATTTCGCTATCCCAAAATACTTCACAAAATTATAGCCAGTTATAGATGAAAAAAAGACAAAACACAATACACCC
>NCDW01000159.1:5702-6415 GCA_002280395.1 Flavobacteriales bacterium 32-35-8 | reverse complement strand
ACAAAAGCATCATCTTTTAATTCTTCGACTTTCTTTTTCGTGTAGTCAAATTCATATTCTTTAAATCCAGTTTTTGCCAACATCAAAAAGTCGCCAACTAAATTTAAACAGCAACCTTTCACATTGTCGCTATCATAATTGTCAGCAAATGGAAGATAACTAAAGAAATGCTGTTTGTCTTGCTCGTCATATTTTTCTGCCTTGCCTCCATATTCAAACATCAATTCAAGAGCAATCAAATACTTGGTTAAATCCGTAAGTGTTGGCTTATATGCTTTTGGTCGGTTGTCTCCGTAAAGTATTGCTTGCTGGTTATTGAAAAGATTATCAAAATAGCTTACTAACTTTCTTCTTTCAGATTTAAGCAAAGCGAAAGACAGGTTGCGAACCGTTTTCACTTCGTTTTCTTCATTTCCATTGATATTGCCTAAATTTTCTTCCTGTTCGTCAATACTAATATCCGCTTGCCTGTTTGTTGAAAGTGCTTTTGAATGAATAAATTTTAGAACATCCAAAACACGAAGCGAAAGAGAAGATAAAAGCAGGCTTTTTTCATAAGCAGAATGTTCAATTGGTCTGTAAGAAGAAAGGTCATAAAGTTTTTCCGGCTCTTTGTTTCCATCCCTTTTAGCATCAGTATTTTTATTTTTGTGCAAAATACTTGTACCTTCTTCGCTTTCAGTTTCGTCAATTATTGCGTAATGTAGCAAGTC